>JBBDNH010000072.1:0-6563 GCA_040877745.1 Dehalococcoidia bacterium | reverse complement strand
CTGAACGCCGGCGGACGCGCGCCGCGCGCCTCGTAGCCCGGCGACTACCCCGGAGGCATCCCGCTGCGCGGCGCCAGCGCGGTCGCCGTCCCCGGCTACGTCGACGCCATGTGCGCCATCCACGCGCGCTTCGCCACGAAGCCGCTCGCGGAGCTGCTCGCGCCCGCCATCGCGTACGCCCACGATGGCTTTGCGCTTTCGCAGGGCGTCGCTCGTGTGATCGCGGGCACGCGCCGCGTGTTGGAGAGCGACCCCGGCTGCACGCAGGTCTTCCTCAGCAACGGCGCGCCGTCGGCCGGCAGCACGCTGCGCCAGCCCGGCCTCGCGCGCACGCTGGAAGCGATCGCGTTCGGCGGGCGCGAGGCGTTCGCGATGGGCGAGACCGGCAAGCGCATCGCCGACCACCTGTGCGCGAACGGCGGTAAGATGTCGCAGGAGGACCTCGCGCAGGACCAGGCCGTGTGGGGCGAGCCGCTCTCGATTAGCTACCGCGACGCCACGGTGTACGAGCAGCCGCTGCCCTCGCAGGGCTTCATGACCCTCGAAGCGCTCAACATCGTCGAGGAGCTCGGCCTGGGGCGGTACGCGCTCGTCTCGCCCGAAGCCGTCCATCCCGCGGTCGAGGCGCTGCGCATGACGTTCGACGACCGCAACGCGCACGCCGGCGACCCCGAGGCCGTCGACGTCCCGATCGAACGCCTGCTGTCGAAGGCGTACGCCGCGGAGCAGCGCGCGCGCATCAGCGAGCGCGCCGGCCTCGCTGCGCCGTCGTCGCACGGCGACACGACGTCGTTCGCGGTCGCGGACGGCTTCGGCAACGTCGTCACGTACATCCAGAGCACCTTCCAGCCCTGGGGCGCCGCCGTGCTCATCCCAGGCACCGGCGTGATGATGAACGACCGCATGACCGGCTTCTCGCTCGACCCCGCCAGCCCGAACGTGCTGCGGCCCGGCAGGCGCACAGTGCACACGCTCAACAGCTGGATCGTCGAACGCGACGACGGCCGCGTCTTCGCCGGCGGCACGCCCGGCGCGGATACGCAGATCCAGGTGAACATGCAGGTGATCGCCGCGCTGCTCGACTGGGACCTCGGCGCCCAGAGCGCCATCGATGCGCCCAAGTGGGCGATGACCACGCACGAGGGCCGCCGGCTCGCGACCACGCTCCAGGGCGACGGCCTCGTGCTCGAGCGTCGCTTCCCGGACGAGACTTTGGTCGAGCTCGCGCGGCGCGGCCATCCCGTCGTGCGCGGCGCGGCGTGGGAGACGGCGCTCAGTCGCTGCCAGGTCGTCGGCCGGCAGCCGGACGGCAGCCTGCTCGCCGCGTCCGACCTACGCGCGGAGGGCGCCGCGCTCGCCTGCTAGCGCTCGGACGCCCGTAGCAGGTAGACTCTCTTCGTTCTACGCCATCTACGTTCGGATGAGAGGGGAGGGGTGACCCATGGGCCAGCTGGACGGACAGGTAGCGATCGTCACCGGCGCCTCGCGCGGCATCGGCCGGGCCTGCGCCGCGGAGCTCGCGGAGCACGGCGCCTCGGTCGTCGTGAACTACTTCCAGAGCCAGAAGGCGGCCGAGGGGCTGGTGAAGGAGATCGCCGGCAAGGGCGGCAAGGCGATCGCCGTGCGCGCCGGCGTCGGTCACCCGGACGACGTCCTGGCGATGGTCGAGAAGACGATCGACGAGTTCGGTCAGGTCGACATCCTCGTCAACAACGCCGGCGTGAACCGCGACCGCACCATCCGCCGCATGTCCGTGGACGAATGGCAGGAGGTGATCAACACCGACCTGAGCAGCGCGTTCTACTGCACCAACGCCGTCATCCCCCACATGATCGAGCGCAACTACGGGCGCATCATCAACATGTCCAGCATCATCGGCCAGATGGGCAACGTCGGCCAGTCGAACTACGCCGCCGCGAAGGCCGGCCTGATCGCGTTCACGAAGTCCGCCGCGCAGGAGCTCGCCCGCTACAACATCACCGTGAACGCCATGTGCCCGGGATTCATCGAGACGGACATGGTGATCGCCCTGACCGACGAGGTGAAGGAAGCGCTGCTCAGCCGCGTACCGCTCGGCCGCTTCGGCAAGCCGGAGGAGGTCGCGAGCTTCGTCCGCTACCTCGTCACGGAGGGCGACTATATCACCGGCCAGCAGTTCAACCCCAACGGCGGCATGTACATGTAGCGCCGCTCGCGGCGGTAAGGGAGGGATCGCGTGGGAACGAATCTCAAGATACCGGCAGGCCCGCACGAGCTCAGCGAGGAGTGGCTCACCGCCGCGCTCCGCCAGACGGGCACGATCCGCAAAGCGCGTGTCACCGCGTTCGACATGGACCCGAACATCGCGGCGGGCGTCGGCTTCATGGGCATCCTCGCCAAGCTGGCCGTCGAATACGACCAGCCGGAGGAGGGCGCGCCCGCGTCGATCATCGCAAAGTTTCCGACACCGATCCCGGAGAATCGCCAGATCGCCGAGCTCTACCACTTCTACGAGTCCGAGACGCGCTTCTACGAGCAGATCGCGGACGAGGTCGAGCTGCGCACGCCGCGTCGCTACTACAGCCAGTACGACACCGAGTCGGGCGACTTCATCCTGCTGCTGGAGGACATGGCGCCCGCGACGGTCGGCGACCAGGTGAACGGCTGCTCGATAGCCCAGGCCGAGCTCTGCCTGCGCGAGCTGGCCAAGTTCCACGCGACGTGGTGGGAGAGCCCGCGCCTGAAGCAGCTCGACTGGCTGCCTGACATGAACGAGACCGTACGCAAGGAGACCGTGCAGGCCAACTACCAGGCGGCGTGGCCACACTTCGTCGCGGGCTTCGGCAAGCTCGTGCCGCCGGCGATCCTCGAGCTCGGCGAGCAGTTCGGCTCCAAAGTCACGCTCATCATGGACCAGCTCGCCGAGCCGCCGTTCACGATCATGCACGGCGACTACCGGCTGGACAACCTCTTCTTCGCCACGCCGGAAGGCGGCGAGCCCATTGCCGTTGTCGATTGGCAGATCATGAATCGCGGTCGCGGGGCATTCGACGTCGCCTACTTCATGACCGGCACCCTCTCGCCCGCCGATCGCAAGGCCAACGAGCGCGAGCTCCTCACCATGTACCACAACACCTTGCTGGAGCGCGGCGTCAGCGACTACGACTTCGACGAGTTCTGGCTCGATTACCGCAAGTCGACGCTCTTCTGCTGGCTCTACGCCGTGATCGTGCTCGGGACGCTCGATGTCGCGAACGAGCGCGGCCTGGCGCTCTTCACGCAGAACCTGGAGCGCAACGTCGCCGCGCTGACGGAGCTCAACGCCGCCGAGCTGCTGCCGGCCTAGCGACGAGCCACTGTGGCCCTATCTGGCCGTAGGGTAAGATAAACCCGTCGTGGAACCGCGCATTCAGTACGCCAAGACAGAAGACGGCGTGAGCATCGCCTACTGGACCATCGGCGAGGGGCCGCCGCTGCTGTTTCTGTCGCCGCTACTGCTGGGCTCCAGCGAGACAGAGCTTCAAAGCCCGTATTGGCGAGCCTGGTACGAAAGTCTCAGCGCCACTCACAAGCTCATCCGCTACGACGCACGCGGATCGGGCATGTCCGACCGAGCGACCGAGTTCACCCTGGACGCCCTTCTGCAGGACGTCATCGCTGTTGTCGATCACCTGGCGCTCGGCCAAGTGAACGTGTTCGCGTCGACCCGGGCAGCCCAGCTGGGCATCGCCCTCGCCGCTCGCCACCCGGAACGCGTGAACAGGCTCATCGTCTGGAGAGGATCAGCGAGGGGGGACTCGGGAGATTTCGGCAATCTTGCGGAGAAGAACTGGGAGGTCTTCTCCGAGGTGGTCGGCCATTCGTCGATGGGCTGGGACTCTGGCCAACTGGCGCGCCTCATGGCCTCCTACATTCGCGATTCGTTCACACCAGAGACCTACCAACAAGTGAGGCAAGCCATGACAACCCTTGACGTGGCCGGCCTGCCTCAGAAGGTGGCTGTCCCCACTCTGGTCATCACGAGGCGCTCGTTCGAGCCAACCCTGCTGGAACACGCGCGTGACCTCGCCGCCGCCATCCCGCAGGCCCGCCTCGTTCTACTCGACGGCGAGTCGGCCGCCCCGTTTGGAGTCGGGATCGACGAGATGGAGCCCGTCCTACGTGCGACTAACGACTTCCTGGCAGAGGGACAGTCGGCACCCAGCCAACCAACCTACGCGCCTCCCGGCCTCGTCACCATCCTCTTCACCGACCTCACATCGTCCACGGAACTCACGCAGCGCCTCGGCGACGCGAAGGCGCAGGAGCTGGTGCGCGCGCACAACACCATCGTGCGGGAGGCGCTCAGCGGCCACGGCGGCACGGAGATCAAGCACACGGGCGATGGCATCATGGCGTCCTTCGGAACGGCGAGCGGGGCGCTCGACTGCGCCATCGCCATCCAGCGCGCCGTAGCGGAGCGCGACGAGGCGAACCTGCAGGTCCACGTCGGCGTGAACGCGGGGGAGCCAGTGGCTGAGGAGTCGGACCTCTACGGCACCTCGGTCCAGCTCGCGCGGCGCATCTGCGACAGCGCGGCGGGCGGCGAGATCCTTGCGTCGAACGTCGTGCGGGAGCTCGCGGCGGGCAAAGACTTCCTCTTTGCCGACCGCGGCGACATCGCCCTGCGCGGCTTCGAGAACCCCGTTCGGGTGTACGAAGTGCGCTGGCGCGAGGACGAGTCGTCCTAAGCGTGCGTGGCCGCCTATGACCCTCCACCAGGTCGACACCGACTACAAGTTCGACCACGTGATGACGGGCGACATCCTGCCCGACCTCGACTATCTCTGGCGCAGGATGAGCGACGCGACGGTCGAGACGGTGGCCGACCGCCCGCCGGGCCGCGTGCTCGACGTCGGCTCCGGCGCGTCGAAGGAGCTCGTCCGGCTGGCGCAGCTCGGCTGGGAAGCCTGGGCGGTCGACCCGTCCGCGCACATGCTCGGGATGTCGCGCATGACCGGCGACGACGCGCAGGCGTCGATCAAGCTCGTTCGCGCGATCGGCGAGCGGCTGCCCTTCGCGGACGGGTCGCTCGATGTCGTCGCCTGCCAGGCCGCGCTCGACCACTTCGCCGACCGGCATGCGTTCATGCGGGAGGCGGCGCGCATCGTGAAGCCGGACGGCCGCGTCATCGTGTCCCTGAACAACTTCGAAGGCCTCGCCTGCCGGCTGGGGCGAGTCTTCCATCCGCTCGCGCGCGCCTCGCGATTGCACCACTGCTCGGACTGGCCCTGCTGGAACATCCCGCCCGACCACACGTTCAAGGGCGACTGGCCGCTCGTGCGCGACCTCGGACGGCCGTGGCTCGTCCTCGAACGCGCCTACGGCGTCTCGCTGCTCTGTATGCTCTATGGCTGGGGCCACCTGCTGCGACGCCTGCCCTCCGGCCTGGCCCAGCGCCTGCTGTCGACCGCCGACCGCGTCGCCTATGGACGCCCGTCCTGGAGCGACGTCATCGTATCGGTCTGGCGTCCGGAGAGCGCCGCTTCGTAGTTCCGGCGCAGCTCTTCCGCCTGCTCGCCCTGCACCCGCGCGAACAGCCCCTCGGCCTGCGCCAGCAGCGCGCCCTCGTGCGTCCGCAGCTCCGCGCGCAGCTCGATAAACCGCCCGCGATCGCGCGTCACCCAGCCGGCGACGCTCAGCGGCTCGCCGAGTGGCACGCGCTTCCGGAAGCGCATCTCGAATCGCGCGGTCATCGCCCAGATGCCCTGGCCGTAGACCGCCCAGCCCATCGCCTCGTCGAGCATCGTCGCGACGCCACCGCCGTGGGCCTGGCCGGGATAGCCCTGCAGGAACTCCGGCACCACGAAGTCGCAGACCGCGCGCTCCTCCTCCATGCGAAAGTGCATGTGCAGGCCGCGCGGGTTCTCGCTCCCGCAGCCGAAGCACCAGCGCGCCGGGCTGGGCCGTTCAGCCACCGCTCGCCAGCTCCGCCGTGCCGCTGATCAGCAGCTCGCCCGCCTGGTTCGTGCACGAGACCGCGTAGATGCGCGTCCCGGCGTCGCGCTGCGACTGCGCTGTCGCGCTCGCCGTGATGGTGTTCGTTGGCCGCGCCGGCGCGCGGAAGCGCACGCGTAGCCGGCCGCCCGTCAGCCACGCTTCGCCGAACGCCGCTGCCATCATCTCGGAGATCGACGCCAGCACGAGCATCCCGTGCGCGATCGTGCCGCCGAACGGCGTCGCGCGCGCGAACTCCTCGTCGACGTGGATCGGGTTGTGGTCGCCGGAGGCGTCCGCGTAGCGAGCGATCTGCTCCTGGCTAAGCTGCTTCACCACCGGCGCGACGTCGTGCGCGCTCACGACGCTGCTCCCACGGCCATCAGCGTCGAGCGGCCGCTCAGCGCCGCTTCGGACGAACCCGCCGGCGTCAGCTCGAACTCCAGAATGGAGATCACCATCCCTGCGCGCTCGGAACGCTGCGCGATTCGGGCGCTCAGCGTCAGCGTCGTGCCGATGGGCAGCCCGGCGTGGACATCGATCTCCTGCCCCGTGTGGAGCGTGCCCGCGGACAGCTCCAGCACGTCGAGCAGCGCGCCGAGCGCGCG
>JBBDNH010000071.1:0-6610 GCA_040877745.1 Dehalococcoidia bacterium | reverse complement strand
AGGGGCTGGCCACCGTGCGTGTGCGCAAAGAGGACGTTGGGCTGCTGGAGGTCGGCCAGCGCGACGTTGGTCGTGTAGCCGCCGTAGCTGTGGACCATCACATGACGCGCTTCCGGCTTCGGCGCGATGCGCTGCATCAGCTCGGAGAAGAGCACGCCCCGCCATTCGTTGTCCAGCTTGCTCCAGCCGGTAACGCAGTGGACGTCGCAGGAGAGCGTAGCCTGGGGGAGGGCATTGAACTCCTCCCAGCTGAAGCTGATCTCCTTGTCGACGGCCCCGGCGACGGCGAAGCGCCAGTCCTTCGTATCGACGCGCGGCGTGGAGCCGTAGCTGAGCACGGGCCAGCCATCGGTGACCTTCTGGTTCGGCGGCACGCGGTCGCCGTACTGCCCGCGTTCGCCCTTGCGAGTGAGCTTGAGAGCCATCCTGCACATGATACGGAGGCCCCGGCGAGGGGAGCAAGGAGCTTTGCCCAGGCTTGGGCGAAGCTACGCGGCGCGCGCGTCCTCGTCCAGACGGCGGAACGCGGTCTGGATGAGGGAGTCGCCGTCGACACCGTCGCGGGGGAACGTCGCCACGCCGGCCTGCCAACGGCCGGCCGTGGAGACCTGCACCTGGAGGTCGCCCTTGAGCCGGAACGCGACGGTGGACGCGTTGCGCTGGTCGGCGTCGAAGAGGAGCGCGACGAAGCGCTCTTCGTCCAGACGGGCGCAGACGTCGTAGGCGCGAAGCCGGCCTGCAATGAGCCCGGCAGCCTTACGCAGCAGCTCTGGGTCGGGCGTCTCGCCGGGCAGCAGATTGAGTCGCCAGCAGGCGAGCGAGAAGATGCCGTCGGCGCGGCCCGCGCGAGCGAGCTCTTCGCGCAGGCACAGCTCCAGGTACCAGAGGTGGTGCAGGCCAAGCTCGCCCTTCAGCGCACCGTCAGCCTGATATCCTCCGGACGCGTCAGCCTGAGGCTGCTGCGCGACCTCGTCCTCTCTGGGTCTGCGCTTGAACAGCATGCAACTATCCCTAACGGCATTATCATCAGGCAGTGGGCGCGCCCAAATAGGGGTTTCGCTTAGATTTGACATCCGCGTGAGCAGACGCCGATGTCAATTCGTGCCACTCTGATACAATCGGGGCTGCACACATGCACTACGTCCCCTACGGTCCGAAGCTGGAAGGTGTCCCGAACGCCATCGTCGACGGCCGCGGGAACGACGCGACGGTGCTGACGCTTAGCCACTGGCCGCGCAACACGACGCCGCCTGAGCTGAAGGCCGATACGAGCACGGAGATCGTCCTGAACTTCCTTCGGGCGCCGAACCGCGACTCGTACCTCCGCGGCGCGGACGCCGTCTCGAACAACCACTACGACGTCGATGGGTTAATGTCGCTTTGGGCGATGCTTGAGCCGGAGGCCGCGCTCGAACGTGCGGAGCTGCTGGTGGCCGTCGGCGGGTGCGGCGACTTCGACCGCTGGTCGGGCGAGCAGGCAACGAAGGTCACCTGCGCGCTCTACGGGCTGGAGTCGCTTGAATCATCACCGGTCCGGCAGGGCCTGGCGGGCGTCGGCGACTTTCTGGAGCGCACGGCGTTCCTCTATCACGCGACCCTGCCGATGCTGCCGGAGCTGCTGGACGACCCGGCTCGCTACGAGCAGTACTGGCGGGACGAGTACGCCCGCGTGGAGACGGACCGCGAGCTGTTCGCGAAGGGCGAGGCTACCGTGCGCGAGCTGCCGGACATCGACCTGGCGGTATTCACGCTGCCGCGCGAGGTGCACGACATGGCGCTCTACGAGCAGACACAGTGCTCGCGCGTGGCGCTCGTGATCGAGGAGGCGCGCTACCAGGTGCGCTATCGGTATGAGTCCTGGGTGGAGCTGCAGAGCCGGAAGCCGCCACCGAGGATCGACCTGCGGCCGTTCGCGGAGCTGCTCCAGACGTTCGAGGGCAACCCGGGGGAGTGGGCGGCCGACGAAGCGGGCCGCACCCTGCCCCGGATGCGGCTGCGCGGGCCCGAGGGCGGCACGTCGTCCAGCTCGATCACCTCGGGGCTGTTCGTGCGGCTGCTGGCGCAGTACCTGGAGGACCACCGCGAGAAGCAGGAGCTGCTCTGGTCGCCGGACACCGCGAACGAGGCGTACGTGGCGGAGCTGCCCAGTGACTGAGGACTGCATCTTCTGTCGCATCGTGGCGGGGCAGGCGGAGGCGAGCGTCGCCTACGAAGACGATGCGACGATGGCGTTCATGGACCTGGGCCCGTTCGCGGACGGGCACGCGCTGGTGGTGCCCAAGGAGCATGTCCGCGACATCTTCGCGCTGGACGAGGGGACGGCGGGCCCACTGCTGCTCGCGGTCTCCCGCGTGGCGCAGGGCGTCCGCGATGCGTTCGAGCCGCACGGCATCACCATATGGCAGTCTAACGGCGCGCCGTGGCAGGATGTCTTCCACCTGCACTTCCACATCCTGCCGCGCTGGCGCCACGACGGACTGCTGCGCTTCACGCCGCCGGAACGCGGCCGGCCGTCGCGGGCGGTGCTGGATGACCACGCAGCGAAGATCCGCTCGGCTCTCGAAGCCTAGCCTCCCTGGCTTGCGAAGCGGCTCACGTCGATGATGGCGCGCTCGTGGATGCCGTCGCTGATCTTGACGCCGTCCTCGTTTGTGCACTCGACGTCGAACGTATAGCGACGTCCGTCGACCTTGCTCAGCGTGACCTTCGCGGTGACCTGCTTGCCGACGGGCGTCGGCGCGAGATGGCGCACGTCGACGTGAAAGCCGACCGACTGCTCGCCCTCATCGACGTAGCGAGACATGAGGCGCACGCAGGTGGCCTCGATGAGCGAGATCATGGCGGGCGTGGAGTACATGGAGGCCACGCCGGGCCCGAGATGGGTGATGCCCATGTCGGGCGTGGTGGTGATGGTCTGCTCTTCGCTGACGCCGGGCTGCAGCTCTGGCTTCACGTACGGACCTCCTTGGTTGGCATGCGAGGGGGAGTGTAGCATACGAAGCTTGACAGCCAATGGTACACTGAACACGTCTGGTGGTGGCCCCTGAGGCCGTAGCTCTCGCCTAGCGTGTTCCCCGCGCACAGCTTGGCGGCGGAGAGGGAGCGAGCTATGCCTGTACTTCGAACGAGTCATTGGCGGATCGGGATGCTGTTACTCATCGCCCTGCTTGTGGTGGTCGGTACCACCGTGTGGCTCCGCAACTCGGCCTCGCACTCGGCCAGCGCAACGAGCGGTGGCCCCGAGATGATCCTGAACGTCAAGGGCGGCGATTGCGACGACGCCGACCGGCCGACGAAGTGCGAGGTGGCTCAAGGAAGTCAGTTTACGCTCTCAGTGGATGCAGTGACCGCACCAGCAAGCGGCTACGTATCGATAAGGGCAGCCATCGACTTTGGCGCGTTTCAAAGCGGAGCAAGCGAAGACGGCGGAGCCCCTGGGAGCTGTAGCGACGGCATCGACAACGGCGACAGCGACTTTGCTGACAGATTCGACGCGGATTGCGTGACAGTGAATCTGATGTACAAGCCTGCACCCACAGCCACAGAAGTCGTCTGGCCGGACGTAGAAGAAGATCTCGCCTCACGGAGCACGCCCGGACCAGGAATCGTCTTCTACAACGCCTCCACAGCGATCATCGCGCCCATTCCGGTTAGCCACTTCGAAGGCAATCTTGTGGAGGCCAAGTTCACCTGTTCGCCTGACTTCTCATCCAACACGATCCGCCTCGTCGAAGATGACGAACCCGGCTTCGGCGTGTTGGGCACCCTCTTCTTTGTCGGTGAACTCTTTATGCAGGTCGAGCCCAAACTCGCCTCCCTCACGATTAACTGCGTCGAAGGGCCGGCACCGACGCCCTGCCAGCCAGCGGGCTGTCCGACCAGCACCCCAACGCCGACCCCAACCCAGGCTCCACCAACTGCAACGCCCTGTCCGGCGCCAGGCTGCCCTGAGCCCGAAATGGTACTGAACGTCAAGGGCGGCGACTGCGACGACCTCGACCGACCGACGACGTGCGATGTTCCGACCGGCGAGACATTCACGCTGTCCGTTGAAGCGCCAGCGGTACCGCCGGAGGGCTACATTGGTGTCCAGACCTTTGTCAGCGTGGGCGTCTATCACCCGGAGTTCACTGAGGACCCCGATGCTGTGGATCGGCCCGGAACACTCCAGATTGAAGGGCCCGGCCCTTGCGACGATGGCCTCAACAATGGAGGGTTCACCCACGATAGTGGCGCCGATAGCCGGGATTCGGATTGCTTCGTGGTACCGCTACCATTCAAACTTTCCGATTCGAGAGTTGATGAGTTCATCTGGCCGGACTGCGCTCGTGCCATCGCTAGTCGCCTTTACGACCTGGGACTTGGATGGGTCCACCACTCCTGCCTAACCTCGGTCTTTCCGGCATTCCCGGCGAGTACCTACACCGGCACACTTGTCAGGGTCGCGCTCACCTGCACCAGTGAGGTAAGCACTGAGCAGGTGCACTTGCTCCCGTACAACCACTCAACTGCCGGCCCGCTCGGTGCATCATTTCTTCCTGCGCCTGAACTCGGTGTGGAGCCAGTCCCCCTCATCCCTAACGTCTCTGACCTCACCATCAACTGCGTGGAGCCCCTGGCGGTTGGGGGCGTCTCGCGCGCCGTGGACGCCGGCGCGTTGGGGGCGGACGGACGGCCTCTCCGGTTGTGGACGCTGGCCGTTCTGGGCGCGTTCGCTCTGGCCGGGACGGGCTGGCTCGCGCGCCAACGCCTCACACGCTAAGGCGCCCTAACGCTGCGCGGAGTTGCGCTTCGGCGAGCGCGCGCACTTCGTCGCGGTTGGCCTCGGTGAGCTCGTAGAGGAAGGTGTCGGGCTGCTGCTTGAGCTCGTCGGCGAAGGGGTGCGCCGCCAGCATGATCGCGCCCAGCAGCACGCGATGCCGCCGCACTGCCTCGACCACCGCGCGCTGGAAGGCGTCCGACAGCAGCTCCATCTTGCCGATCTCGTCCACCACCACCACATGGCCCGCTTCGACCGCGCGCTCGATCGCGGGCACGCCCACGCGTTCGAGCGCCTCGACGTCGACGCCGTAGCGCCCGACGCGGTGCGGGCCGGCGAGGTCGACGCCCGCGAGCGTCGCGACATCGCCGTCCAGCGTGACGAGCTCGAAGCCGGTGCGGCGGCCATGCTCGTCGCGAGTCTCGCGCGTGTAACAGCCGCCCGACAGCGGCACGAGCGCGGCAAGGACATCGCGGATGAGCGTGGTCTTGCCGACGCCCGGACGGCCGGTCACGAGGATGGCGGTCATTGAGCGCAGGCTACAACACGAGCGCCTCGCCTGCTCGCCCTTGCAGCCAAATCCGAAGGCTCGATATACTCACCCCTGGCTGCCGATATTACGCTAGAGGAGTCATCGTGCCGTACACCATCATCGAGACCTGCATCGGCTGCACGGCCTGCACGAAGCGCTGCCCGACCGAGGCGATCTCCGGCGAGCGCAACGTCCTCCACGTCATCGACCCTGACCTGTGCATCGACTGCGGCGCCTGCGGCGTCGTCTGCCCGCCCGAGGCGATTCTCGACGAGGTCGGCGACGTCTGCCGCACGTTCCCGCGCAAGGAGTGGCCGAAGGCGATCGTCATCGAGGACAACTGCATCGGCAGCGGCTGCGAGCTGTGCATCCAGATCTGCCCGTTCGAGGCGCTGGAGCTGGGTGACGTGGAGAAGCAGGTGGGCGACTTCTTCGGCACGGCCAAGCTGATCGAGAAGAAGTGCACGGGCTGCCGCCTCTGCGAGGACGCGTGCGGCTGGAGCGCGATCTACATCGACCCGCCGCGCGAGATGCTGAAGAAGGACGCCTGGGAGCTCGAGGAGGTCGCGGCGCCGGCGGGGTAGCCCCACCCCAGGACAGAGCTTGCGCCGAAGGCGCACCCGCCACTGGCGGGGAAGCTCTGTCCCTACTCGATCCCGACAGGCTGAAGCCTGTCCCACGTAAAGGCGGGATAACCCCACCCCAGGACAGAGCTTGCACCGAAGGCGCACCCGCCACTGCGGGGAAGCTCTGTCCCTACAGTGATCCCGACAGGCCAAACCTGTCCCGACAGGCTGAAGCCTGTCCCACGTAACCAACCAACCCCCGTGCGCAAGGCGCGGGGGTTTTGCTATCGTCGCAGCGTGCCTCAGAGCCTCACCCTCAAGGTCCAACGACTGCATCCCGACGCGCAGCTCCCGCTCCGAGCGACCGATGGCGCGTCGGGCCTCGACCTGCACGCGTGCCTGCCCGACGGCGACGTGACGCTGGGCGTCGACCCCATGCGCGTCCCGACCGGCATCGCGATCGAGTTCCCGCCCGGCTACGACGCGCAGGTGCGCCCACGCTCCGGCCTTTCGCTCAAGGGCGTCGGCGTGTCGCTCGGGACGATCGACAGCGACTACCGGGGTGAGGTGCTGGTGACGATGTGGGTGTTCGGCTCGCGCGCGGAGCATGTGGTGCGCCACGGCGACCGCATCGCGCAGCTCGTCGTCGCGCCGCTGGCGCAGCTGCCGGTCGTCGAGGTAGAAGCGCTGACGCCGAGCGAGCGCGGCGTCGCAGGCCACGGCTCTACCGGGGCCTAGGTCTGCGCCTTCCCG
>JBBDNH010000070.1:0-6639 GCA_040877745.1 Dehalococcoidia bacterium | reverse complement strand
GCTGAGCACCAGCTCCAGCGACGGCTGCTCCGGGTCGCCGAGCCCGGGCCGGTGTCCGATTGGCACGTACGCCGCCTGCCCCGCCGCCCACGAGAACGAGAGCCCCACGGGCAACGCGCGCATCGCGTTCGGCTCCGTCGTCTCCACGGCGAACGCGAACGACTTCGCCTTCTTGAGCTGCTTCGCCAGCTCGTCCAGCTCCGCCTCACTGTAGACCGCGCGGTACTCCTGGCCCTCGATCGCCTTCGCCTCGGCGGGCCGGCGTCCGTCGCCCTCCGGCTCACCGCTGTCCGGCAGCCGGTCGACCAGGCTGCGAAACTCCAGCTCGCGGAACAGCTCGATCACCTGCTCGCGGTCGAAGCGCCCCACTGCGCACGCATCAAGGTCGAGCTTCACCGGCGCGTCGGTGCTGATCACCGTCATCTCGCGGCTGTGGCGCGCGTCCGCCTCGTGCTCGCGCAGCTTCTCGCGCAGCTTCTCCGGCGTCACGTCGTCCAGGTGCTGGTAGATGTTGTCGATGGTGCCGAACTGCTCGATCAGCTTCATCGCCGTCTTCTCGCCGACGCCGGGCACGCCGGGCACGTTGTCCGACGTATCGCCCTTCAGCCCCTTCAGATCGGGCATCTGCTTCGGCTCGATGCCGTAGCGTTCGCGCGCGCCCGCTTCGTCGTAGATCACCGTGTCGCGCTGGTACGGGCGCATCATGAACACGCGCGTCCCGTTGCCGATGAGCTGGATGATGTCGCTGTCGAGCGTCACGAGATAGGTTTCCAGGCCCTGCTTCTCAGCCTGCTTGGCGAGCGTGCCGAGCACGTCGTCCGCCTCGTAGCCGTCCGACATGTAGATGGGGATGTTAAACGCCTCGATCAGCTCGCGCACCCGCCCGAGCTGTGCGATCAGGTCGTCCGGTGCCTTCACGCGCTGCGCCTTGTACGACTCGTCCTTCTCGTGCCGGAACGTCTTACCGGGCGGGTCCAGCGCGACCGCGATGTGCGTCGGCTTGAGCTGTTCGAGCACCGTGAGCAGCGTGTTCGCGAAGCCGAAGACCGCCGTCACCACCTCGCCCGTCTTGCGCACCGTGAGCGGCTGCGGCATCGCGAAGTACGCCCGATAGATGATCCCGTGCCCGTCGAAGATCACCAGCCGCGGCGTTTCATCCGACGTCTTCGACTTCGACCCGGCCTTGGGCTTGGCCTTCGTAGCTGCCTTGGCTTTGGGGCTCACGCTGCGATTATACAGCGCAGAGCATCCGCTAATCCGTTCCTCATCCGTTGCCAGCCAGCCCCCACTGCCACGCACTGCTCCGTGCTCTCGGTACCCGCTGCTATCGTGGCGGCACGAGCGGAGAGCAGCACAGGACACGACAGGAGAGCACAACTAGACATAACACGCCGCAAACACCCGAAACTGCCAAACGAACGCGTCCATTGGGTCGTAGGGGCGAGCCTATGTGCTCGCCCAGGATGGTTAGCGGTACGCTCGCCGTCTAGCCACCATCTGTGCCCATCTGTGCCAATCTGTGGCTAGTGGCGCGACAGCAGCCGCTCCCGCAGCGGCCCTTCCGCCGCCAGGTCGATCGCCGTCCAGGCCATCGCCAGCGCGCCGTCGATGCACGCCTTGTCCGCGGCCGCCGTCGCGCAGTGCTCGGCGAACTCCGGCTGGTGGTTCACCGCCGGCAGCGAGCCGATGCCGATCAGCGGGTGGATCGACGGCAGTGCCAGCGAGACGTTGCCCATGTCGGTCGAGCCCGGGAAGCGGTCAGCGCCCGGCCCTTCGCGGAACGTCCGCCCGAGCGCTTCCGCGTTCTTGCGATAGGCCGCCACGATGTCGGCGTCCTGCTGCAGGTGCGCGTACGGCCGCTCCGAGAACGTCAGCTCGAGCTCGGCGCCCGTCGCGACAGCGCCCGCTTCGAAGCACGCCACGACCTTCGCGCGCAGGTCGTCGAGCTTGTCGATCGTCCGCGCGCGGATGCCGTAGCGCGCCGTGGTGTGCGATGGGATGACGTTGATCGCGTCGCCGCCCTTCGTCACGATGCCGTGGATGCGGTCAGTCGAGTGGATGTGCTGGCGCAGAAGGCCGATCGCCACCTGCGCGACGGTGAGCGCGTCGGCGGCGTTGATCCCGCGCTGGGGGTACGCCGCCGCGTGCGACTCCTTACCCCGATACCGCACCTCGACGCCCTGCACGGCGATCATCAGTGGGTCCAGGACGTCGGTGGGCGCCGGGTGCACCATCATCGCGGCGTGCTGGCCCTCGAACGCGCCGCGCTCCAGCAGCAGGATCTTGCCGCCGCCGCCCTCCTCGCCGGGCGTGCCGATCACGGACACCGTCAGGCCAATCTCGTCTGCCACCGCCGCCAGCGCGAGCCCGGCGCCGGCGGCCGCCATCGCGATGATGTTGTGGCCGCACGCGTGCCCGATGGCCGGCAGGCAGTCGTACTCGGCGCAGATGGCGACGTGCAGCGGCCCGCTCCCGGCGCGCGCGATGAACGCGGTCGGCAGGTCGTGCACGCCGCGCTCGACCGCCATCCCGCCGCCCTCGAGCAGGTCGGCCAGCCACTTTGCGGCCTTCTCCTCCTCGAAGCGCAGCTCCGGGTTCGCGTGGATCCGGTGGCTCAGCTCGATCAGGTCGTCGCGCGCCGCTTCGACGCGCGCTCGCGCGGCATCCTTCGGGTTCATGGGCCTCCTCAATCGTGGGACAGGCTTCAGCCTGTCGTGACCAGCGCTTGCGAGTATAGCAACAGTGCAGAACCTTGGAACCGCCGAACCTCAGAACCTGACGTGTCGAGGGACGCAAAAGGGCAGCGGAGCAGATCGCGGGCATCCTGTCGTTGATGAAGTGAGGCCGTGGGGCTTGGACAAGTGCACTCCCTCACCCCCATCCCCTCTCCCGCTGGCGGGAGAGGGCGCTGATTCGATAGCCCTCCGAGTGTGACGACAGCTCGGGGTGAGGGTTGGTCCACGCGAAGCGGGGCTGGTTCCGCGGTTCCCAAACCGCCGTGGGACAGGCTTTAGCCTGTCGGAGCGTGTTACATTCTGCCGGAGATGTCCCGCCGGCGACGCAGAGCCAGACGACGAGGTCCACCCACCGCGCGGGCGCTCGCGCTCCCGTTCCTGCGCCGCCGCAGCACGAAGTGGCTCGTCGCGGCGATCATCACGCTGGGGATCGGTATCCTGCTCGGCGTACTCGGCTCGCGCGACGGCGACAGCGACGACACGCCCACCGGCCCCACGCCGACGCTCGCGGTCGCGCTGCCGGACCTCGCCCCGGAGGCGGATGTGTTCCAGCCTGCCGAGGTCGTCCGCGTCATCGACGGCGACACGATCGAGGTGCGCATCGGCGGTGACGTCGAGACCGTGCGCTACTACGGCGTCGATACGCCCGAGCGCGGCGACGAGTGCTTCGATGAAGCGACCGACCGCAACGCGGCGCTCGTGGGCGACGCTGTCCTCCTGCTGCCCGACGCCCGCGAGCGCGATCCGTTCGACCGGCTGCTGCGCTACGTCTTCGACGAGGATGGCGAATCGATCGACGCGCGGCTCATCGCTGAGGGGCTGGCGCTCGCGTGGACCGCGGATGGCGCGTTCCGGGACGACCTCGTGGCCCTGGAGGAGGATGCCCGGGCTGCCGGAGCGGGCTGCCTGTGGGAGGGCTGATAGGCCGGCCGAGCGCTCTCTCCCCCGCAGAGGGAGAGGCATGGGGTGAGGGAGTGTATGAGGCTGGCAACAAGCCTCTATTCCGTGGTTCCGGGGGTGGGGCTATGGGGTAGTGATCCCGGTCAGCTGCAGCAGCTGCACGCTGTTGTCATACTGGACGAGCGGCCGCTCCGGCGTGTCCGCGTACCAGGCGACCTGGTCCACGTCGGCGAAGCGGATCTCGACCCGCCAGGCATCGAACGTCCCGGCGGGCACCGTGATCTGCTCGCGTTCGACGACCTCCAGCGTGATCACCTGCTGCGTGCCGCCCTGGTTCACCAGCACGGCGCGGTAGCTCGCCTCGTAGCCGATCTCGAAGTCGATCGTCCGCCACAGGAACAGCGACGACTCGTTGTCGTAGTACGTTTCCTCGTCCAGCCGGCGCGGGATCGTGCGCTCCTCGCCGTCCGTGATCTCCACGATACGCACGACCTCCTCATCGGGGTCGTACTCGCCCTCCACGATCTCGATCTCATCGTCGATCGTCCGCTGCCGGCGGATGCTGTTCGGCCGCAGGGTCTCCGCGTCGACGACGACCACGCTCTGGTCGCTGTCGCCCTCGCCTTCAAACTCCAGCGTGAGCTCGTACTGGTCGCCCTGCCGCTCGATCTCCAGCAAGCCGGTACCGCATTCTTCCATCGTCTCGCCGTCCAAGAGCACGTATTCGGCCCTGTCCTCGTCTCCCCAGGGGATGCTATGAACGACGTCCTGCGCTTCCTGCGCACAGGCTTCTCGCTCTTCGAAGCAGCCGGCCTGGATCAGCATCGCCGCAAGAGCGACACCGATTCCCAAGAGTGTGATGCGCATCGCTTAGGCCGCCGCGACGGCGATGCGCCGCACGCGGTTGAGCGCCTCTTCGATGTCCGCTCTCGTGATGCCGTAGTGCGTCACCATGCGCACGCGCGTCGGGCCGAAGGCGGTCGTCAGGACGCCTTCCTCGCGCAGCCGGCTCTGGAAGGCGGGCCCTTCGTCGACGCCGATGATGACGATGTTGCTCTGGATCGCCGCCGGGTCGACGCGCAAGCCGGGCACCTGGGCGATGCCCTGAGCGAGGAAGCGCGCGTTCTCGTGGTCCTCCGCCAGCCGCTCCACCATCGTCTCGAGCGCGACGATGCCCGCCGCCGCTATCACGCCGGCCTGGCGCATGCCGCCGCCGACCATCTTGCGCATCCGGCGCGCTTCGGCGACGAAGTCGGCCGAGCCGCAGACGAGCGAGCCGACCGGCGCCGAGAGGCCCTTGGAGAGGCAGAACGTGACCGTGTCGACGTGCTCCGTGAGGTCGGCCGGCGTCACCCCGAGCGCAATGGCAGCGTTGAAGATGCGCGCGCCGTCCAGGTGCACGCGAATGCCGCGCCGGTGCGCGATGCGAGCGACCTCGGCCATCTCCTCCGGCGCGAGTACGCCGCCGCCGCATCGGTTGTGCGTGTTCTCCAGGCAGATGACGGCGGTCTTCGGGAAGTGGACGTTCTCGCCGCGGATCGTCGCCTGCAGCTCGTCGAGGTCGAGCATGCCGTGTTCGTCGTTGTGCACCGTGCGCAGGGAGATACCGCCCAGCCCGGGCACCCCGCCCGCCTCGTAGTGCAGGACGTGCGCCTCGCTGCCGACGATCGCCTCGTTGCCGCGCTTGCACTGGGCCAGCAGCGATGTCAGGTTGCCCATCGTCCCGCTCGCGACGAAGACCGCGGCCTCCTTGCCCATGCGCTCGGCGGCCATCTCCTCCAGCCGGCGCACGGTCGGGTCCTCGCCGAAGACGTCGTCGCCCACCTCGGCGTTGGCCATCGCCTCGCGCATCGCGGGCGTTGGGTGCGTGACGGTGTCGCTCCGCAGGTCGATCACGCGCTGGTCGGGCATGGCTCTGGCATTCTATGGAGCGCGGGATAGGCGGTCAAGCGCGGTCTACCTCGCGCACCGAGGCACTTGACAGCGATGGCATAATGGGTGCGGTGGACGGACCCCTTGTGGAGTAGTCAGGCCCCGCCAGTCTGTAACCATGCGAGCTTCCGCACAGCTGCTTGTGCTCAGCCCCGACAGCACGCTGCGTCGCGCCGCGCAACGCTGCGCGTCGTCGATCGGCCACGCGACGCTGCTCGCGACGACGGTCGACGAGGCGCAGCAAATCATGGCGCGCGTGCGCGTCGACCTGATCTGCCTGGACAGCGTGCTATCCGACGAAGAGCGCGAGCGCTTCTGCCGCTGGTTGGACAGCGATGGCTCGCATGCCGCGCCGGCGGTCGTGCTGTTCGCGCCGCGCTCCGCGCAGCTCGCGCCGTCCGCGGTACCGCCGTTCTTGCGCAAGGAGAGCGTCGGCCTTGTGGGGAAGCCCCTCGACAGCTCCGAGCTCGCCGCCGAGATCGCGCGGCTGCTCTCCGCCCGTCCGCGGAGCGAGCCGGACCGCAAGCTGCTGAGGATGGGGTCCATCGCGCTCGACGCCAGGACGCGAGAACTGCTGCTGGCCGCGGGCGGTTCCGTTCCCCTCACGCCGATCGAGTTCCGCCTGCTGCGCTGCCTGATGGAGCGTCAGGGCGAGTTCGTCTCCCCGGATGAGCTGCTCGAAGCGGTGTGGGGCTATCCGCCTGGCACCGGCGGGCCAGAGCTCGTACGCGCGCACGTGAGCAACGTGCGGCGCAAGCTGCGCTTGCTGGGCGAGGACCCGCAACTGGTGCGCAGCGTCCCCTATCGCGGCTACGGCTTCGTGCCGGGCGACGGCACCCCTTCCTAAGCTGCACAGGTCTCCCCTCATCCGCCGAAGCTAAGTTCAGGGAGTTCCCTACTGCCGCGTCCCCTGATGCCGGCGGGATAATTGAAGCTGACCGCGGCAGTGACGCACGAGAGGAGCTCAGGGATCGCCTCAATCGACGCCTCCATGACCCCGTCCGCTGTGTTCGCCAGGCCGGCCGCCCTGCGCGTCGGCCTCGTGCCGGGCGTTCAGCTCGTGATGGCGCTG
>JBBDNH010000069.1:6104-6679 GCA_040877745.1 Dehalococcoidia bacterium | reverse complement strand
CCCCCCCGGCGCCCCAGGACAGGCGCCGTACTGCCTGCCGCTCATCGTCTCGCTCGATCACGAGGGCGACGACCGCCCGACGTCCCGCCTGCTGAACCGGTTTACGCCCGTCCCGTCCGAGATGGCTCTTGGCGCCACGTTCGATCCGGCCAACGCGGAGCAGGTGGGCTGCACCGTCGGTCGCGAGCTGGCGGCCGTTGGCGTGAACATGCTTTTTGGCCCGAACCTCGATGTCCTCGAAACGCCGCGTTCGGGCGGCGATGGCGACCAGGGCATCCGTGTCTTCGGCGGCAGCCATCTCTGGGTAAGCGAGATGGGCGCCGCCTACGTCGAGGGCGTCCATCGCTGCGGGGATGGCCACGTCGCCACCGTCGCGAAGCACTTCCCGGGCCACGGTCGCAGCAACCGCAACGTTGACTACGAGGACATCCCCGTCGTGGTCGGCAAGACGCTGGAACAGCTCGCCGAGTCCGACCTCGCCCCGTTCAGCGCGGTCGCCGGCGGCAGCCCCGGCGCTGCTATCACGACCGATGCCATGATGAACTCGCACCTGAGCTACCCCGGCGTCACCGGCT
>JBBDNH010000069.1:4443-6094 GCA_040877745.1 Dehalococcoidia bacterium | reverse complement strand
GTGCCGGTGACGTTCAGCTTCAGCTGCATGCAATCGTTCGTCGGCCTGGCCGGCTTCGCGGCCTGGCGCGACGCCGGCGGGCTCACCGTGGCCGACGACCTCGCCGCGGGCGCCGTGCAAGCGTACGCCAAGCGCAAGTTCGGCGCCTACCTGCAGGCGAACGTCGCGGAGGAGGCGCTCATCGCCGGCAACGACCTGCTGCCGCTGATCCGCACCGGCCAGCTCGCGACGATCCAGGGAACGATCGAGCACCTCGCTGGCCGCTACGAGTCCGACCCCCAGGTCCGCGATCGCGTCGACGACGCTGTACGCCGCATCCTCACCCTGAAGGCGCGGCTCTACGCGGACCTGGAACCGGCCGTCGTAAACGCGACGCCCGACGTCGCTACGATGACCATGGCCAACGGCGACGACCTCGATGCGCTGGCGGCGCGCACCCTCACGTTCATCCAGCCGGCCAGCGTGGAGGCGTACCGCAGCGCCGTCTCCGCGCCGACGGTGGGACAACGCATCCTCTTCGTCGAGTGCTGGGACGACCCGACCTGCGCGACGCCGAACCCCACGGACGCCCCGAGCTACCCGCCGCTCTGGCCGCGCGGCAAGCTGAAGGAGCTCACCGGCGAGCTCTTCCCCGGCCGCGTCCCCGAAGACGCGATCGAGACGATCAGCTTCAGCCAGCTCGGCGCAGTCCTGCGCGGCGCCGGCGACACGGACGCGCGCGCTTCGATCGAGCAGGCAGACTGGATCATCTTCGCGCTCTTAGAGCGCGCCCCCACGTTCTTCCCGGACTCCGATGTCGTGAAGGACTTCCTCGGTCGCGGCCCCACGCTGTTCGACCTGCGCTCGAAGACGGTCGCGGTCTTCGCCTACAACTCGCCCTACCACTTCGACGCGGGCGAGCTGCGCAACGTCGACCTGTTCATCGCGCTCTACAGCAAGACCGAGCCTTCGCTGCGCGCATCGCTCCGCGCGCTCTTCCACGACCCGGCGTTCTTCCGCGACGCCGGTTCCGGTGGGCGGCTGCCGGTCGACTACGCGTTCGGCGACTTCGTGCTCTACGACCTCGTTCAGCAGACCGGGGCCGACCCATCCCAGACCGTCCAGCTCGCGGTCGAGCCGGAGCAACCCGAGGCCAGCGAGGAGATCACCGTCTCGCTCACGCGAGCGCTGTCAGCGCGCAACGGCTTCCGCGTCCCCAACGGCGCCCCTGTCGAGTTCGTCTTCACGCTGCCGGACGAGACCACGCAGGAAGTTGCCGCGGCGACGGTCGACGGGCTGGCGTCAGCCACGACGACGATCGCGCAGGGCGGCGACGTGAGCCTCACGGTCCGGAGCGGCGACCTCGTTTGGGAGGCGGCGGAACCGATCCGGGTGGGCGCGCAAGCACCGCCCGGCGCCGGATCCGGAGGCGGCTCGCCGGTCCTGCTCGTCGTTGCGCTGTCGGTCGGCATCCCGGTGGTGGCGGTTGTGGCCGCCGCAGCCGGCTACGTCGTCTATCGCAGGCGAGCCGCCGCGCCGGACGAACTCGCAGACGCTTCGATCGCCTCAGAGCACGCCCCGGCGCGCGTCCCAGAGGGCGAGCTCCAGGTCGATGCCGCAACGCACCGCGTGTTCGTGAACGGCACGGAGGTGCAGCCGGCGCTGTGGGGGG
>JBBDNH010000069.1:0-4433 GCA_040877745.1 Dehalococcoidia bacterium | reverse complement strand
CCACAACCATCCGTCGGGCGTCCTGGAGCCATCCGACGCCGACATGCGGGTCGCCGCGCTCCTCTACGAGCGGGCGGGCGATCTCTGCAGCCGGGATACGATCATCGGGGCCGTCTGGCCGGACGAAGAAGCAACCGGCATCTCCGAGCAGGCGGTCGATTCGCTGGTCCACCGCGTGCGAGAGCGGCTCAGGGCCGCCGGGGCCACCAAGCCGCTCATCGTCACCGTGCGAGGTCAGGGCTTCCGGTTGGACCGCTAGCCTAGGCTTTCTGCCAGAGGTCGGGCCGCAGCCTGCTGCTCGCCGGGCGTTCCGGCGCGCGGCCGTGCTCGATGAAGCTCAGCCGCAGGCGGTTCGCGCCCGGGTCGGCCTCCTCCACCAGGAACTGCCGTCCCGTTCCCGCGCGCAGCGCCGACGCAATGTGGCGCGCGCTCGCGGGCGAGCGAAGCTCCAGCTCCAGCGTCGCGACGCCGTCTTCGTACTCCGTGACGGAGACGCCCATCGCCTGCTGCAGGCCCGTCAGGCCGCGCTGCACTTCCATCAGCGCCTCGAAGTCCGGAATGCCGGAGAGGACCACGGCGGTCGCCCGGCCGCCGGGCTGGAACTGCGACTCGATCGAAGGCGCCGGCGTCTGCTCGGCGGCCGGCTCGGGCTGTGCGGCCACGATGTCGGTCTCGTGCTCCACGTGCGACGGCGCAGGTGCGGCCGTCCCGACGCTCGACAGCCGCGAGATCTCGTGCGAAAGCCGGTCGACCTCGGTCTCCAGCTTCGTCACGCCGTACTTTAGACGGCCGCTCGTGTCGCGCAGCGCCGACTCGATCTCCGCGGAACGCTGCGGCTGCTCCTGGAGCTGATCGAGCATCGATTGCAACTGCGCCAGCGCGCGTTCCTGGATCTCCGGCGAGGCCGAGGCCTGGTGCACCGGTCTCGGTTCCATCAGCGCGCTCAGGTCGCCGCCGTCGCGGCGCAACTTGTCCCTACCGGCGCGAACGAGTTCCTCGAGCCTATCGGCCGTTACCGCATCGCCTTCGTGATTGCGAAACATACTCTGAGCTTCCCTCCTCGAATGATCGTAGACCCAACCATGACAAAAACGTTCGAGGTCGTTCGCCGTAACAGCTAGCGTCCGGCCAGGCATGCCGCTCACTCTAGACGGCGGTCGAGACGCCACGACTGCGGATTCATGCCCAACCTCCCGATGCTACAGACACAGGGTCGCTGCGCGCGTCCCTGCGGAGGCTCACGTGCGGATTGCGGCAATCCTCGTTCCGCTCCTGCTCGGCGTCGCGCTGGCGCTCTCATCAGCCGCGCCCGCCTCGGCCGGGCCAAACTGCACCGTCAGCAGCGCCATCGACGCCGAGGAGCAGCGCTTCCTTCAGCTGATCAACGAGCATCGCGCCGACAACGGCCTCGGGCCGCTCGCGCTCTCGCCGAAGCTCACCAAGGCGGCCGCCTGGAAGTCCGAGCACATGGCGGCCAATGACTACTTCGCCCACGCCGACGCCGGCATCGATCGCAGCTTCTCCGGCCGCATCCGCGACTGCGGCTACACGGCGAACACGTGGCTCGGCGAGAACATCGCCGCGGGCAAGGAGACCGCCGAGGACGTGTTCGACCAGTGGCGCAACAGCTCCGGCCACAACGCCAACATGCTCAACCCGAACTTCAACGCCATCGGCATCGGCCGCGCGTTCGACGACGACAGCACCTACGGCTGGTACTGGACGACCGACTTCGGCGGCCTCGTCGATGGCAGCGCGCCGCCGCCCGGCAGCGAGCCGGAAGCCTCCGGCGACGTCAACTGCACGACGACGACCGACTCCGTCGACGCCGCGCTCGTCCTCCAGTACGGCGCGGGCCTCCTCAGCTCGCTCGCCTGTGCGGACAACGCAGACGTCAACGGCGATGGCTCCATCAACGCCCTGGACGCCACGCTGATCCTCCAGATAGCGGCTGGGTACTTCTAGTTGACTCCCTCCCGCAAACCCCGTATTATAAGCCCACCTAGCATCAGCTAACTCTTAGGAAGGAGGCCCCTGTGATGAATCGTTTGCGAAACCAGCGCGCGCCTCTTTCCTGCTGCCCGACCTAAGCCGTCGCCCAGCGTCCACGCAGGTGAGAGCCGCGCACAGATGCGCGGCTTTGTTCATATTCTGGAGGTTCGCCATGTCATTCGAAATCAGGCACATGACCATCGATGAGGTCGCCGAGGGCGAGTTCATCACCGCCTACTCGTTCAACAGCCCGGAGCGCCGCGACCTCGCGAAGGCGATCGAGCGCGCCCAGCGCTTCCACGAATTCGGCTGGAACGTCGCCGCGTACGAGGACGGCGAGATGACGGCCTTCGTGCGCACGATCCCGTTCGCCATCCGGCTCAACGGTCGAGGCCTCCCCTTCGGCGCGGTCGGGCCGGTGGTGTCGCTGCCACAGCACCGGCGCAAGGGCCACGTGGGCGCCTGCCTGCGACGCGCGCTCGAGGACATGCGCGAGCGCGGTATCTCGCTCTCGGGCCTGCACACACCCCACCCCACGCTCTACCAGCGCTACGGCTGGGAGATCGCGTCGGAGAAGCGCGTCTACACCTTCCCGCCCAAGCAGACCGTGCTGAAGGCGCAACCGGAGCAGCGCGGGCGCACGCGCATGCTCAAGCCGGACGACTGGTCGCAGGCCGACCGGGTGTATCGCACGCACTCGGCCCAGCGCAACATGCCGCTGCACCGGGGCGAGGTCTGGTGGAAGGAGGCGATCTTCGGCGCTTCGTTCCCGCTGCCGGCCGACGTCGCGCTCTGGGAGAACGACGCCGGCGAGGCCGAAGGCTACGTCGTTTACTACCAGCCGACGACGAACAACGGCGAACAGGACATGCCGCCCTTCTGGATCCGCGAGCTGACGGCGCTCTCGACCGACGCCTACCTGAACCTGATCAACTACATCCTGCGCCACGACCTGCCGTCGAAGATCTCCTGGTACGCGCCGGTCGACGACCCGTTCCACAGCCTGGTCGACGACGCCCGCCAGCTCACGATCACCCACGAGTACGACCTGATGGTGCGCATCGTCGACGTCGAGGCCGCGCTCAGGATGCGCGCGCCCGCGAACGGCGGGCAGTCGCTCGCGCTGACGCTGAAGCTCAGCGACAGCTCCGCGCCGTGGAACGAGGGCGTCTGGCGCGTCGAGAGCGCGGACGGCGCCGTGAACGTCGAGAAGGCCGGCGGCGAACCCGATCTCACGCTGTCAACGACCACGCTCGCGCCGATCTACAACGGCTTCGTGTCGCCCACGGCGGCGGCGCTCGCAGGCCGCGTGGAGGCGCGCAACGAGGACGTGCTCGCCACGGCGGACGCGCTCTTCGCGACGCTCCACCCGCCCTACTGCGCGGACGGCTTCTAGCGCTGGCGAGGCTGGTAAGCCTCGCCTACCATGGTTCTCTGTAGCGCTGATTACCAGCATTCTCTGCAGCCGGGCCTTGCCGGGCTCGGCTGCTTCCGCGCCAGGCTCCTGCCGTAGCTAGCGACCTTCGCGGCGCCAGCGTGTAGTATGGATGCGCGTGACTGACAAACCGCCTCGCGAGAGTCGCACCGGCGTCTGGCAGGCCCTGGCGCCGGTGCGAGGCTGGACGCTGGTGCAGTCGCTGGCCGTTGTCGCCGCGGCGGCCTTCGCGATCAACGCGGCCCGCCTCCTGAACGAACCGCCGCACTCCCGGGAGCCGTTCTTCCCCAACTTCGACCAGGCCATGCTCTGGCTCGGCCTCGCCCTGCTGGCGACGCTCGTCGTTGCGTGGCGGCCGTCGATACCGAAGCTCGCGGTCGACCGGGCCGCGCTCCGCTCGTGGGCGCGCGCGCACTGGCGCGAAGCGACGCTCTTCGCGCTCATTCTCGGCTTCGGCATCTTCATGCGCACGTATCAGTTCGGCGGCCTTCTGCCGCCATCGGACGGCCTCTGCTGCGAGGAGCACATTAACGGTGGCGTCGCGTATCTTGCGCTCGAAGGGGACCGGCCCGTGCAGAAGGCGCTCGTACGCTGGGCATCAGCCGGCGGCTTCTTCCTCTTCGGCGAGACCACGCTCGGCCTGCGCTTCTTCTTCCCCGTGCTCAGCGTAGCGACGCTCGTCCTCTTCTACTTCCTGCTGCGCCGCCTCGTCAGCATCCCCGTCGCGCTCTTCGGCCTCGCGCTCTACTCGGCGGCGTGGTGGCCGTCGCTGCGCGCGCGCCAGACCACCGAGGGCACGGTCTACGCCGTGCTGCTCGCGCTGCTCATCGTGCGTGGTCTACAGACCAGGAGCCCGCTCGCGTTCCTCGGCGCGGGCATCGTCGCGGGCCTGATCTCGTACGAGTACGAGTCGTATCGCTTCGTGCCGATGATCGCGGGCGGCTTCCTCGTCGCGGCGGCGGCCCGCGAGGTGCTGCTCCGCCGCCCGCTCGATCTACCCGCCGCG
>JBBDNH010000068.1:0-1289 GCA_040877745.1 Dehalococcoidia bacterium | reverse complement strand
ACCAGCGCTCAAGGGAGAAGCGGCGGAACCGTCAACCAGGTTACAACCATGTGAGTATGCCAAAGAAGCGGCGCATTGCTCGGTCGCCGTGAAGAAGCGTGTACCATGCCGGACCGGCGACCGGGACCAACGAGGCGGGGGTAGGTGCGGTTCATCATCGACGAGTCGTTTCGCTTGCTGTTTCCTGAGGCGCTCGTCGGGATCGTCGTCGCCAGTGGGATCGACAACCGGCGCAACCGTGCTGATTCCGGCAACGATCTGGCCTCGGCTGTCGCCCTGGCCGCGGCGGCGATCGGCGAAGACGATCTCGCCACGCACCCAGCCGTGGCGCCGTGGCGCGAAGTGTACCGGCGCTTCGGCGTGAAACCATCCCGCTACCATTCGTCCATCGAGGGACTGCTGCGGACGGCGCGGACGGGCGAGGTCAGGAGCGTCAATCCGCTGGTCGACCTCTACAACGCCGTCTCGCTTGGTCACCTCTTGCCGTGCGGAGGCGAAGACCTCGATGCGATCGAAGGCGATCTGCGCTTGACCATCGCGGCTGGCGGGGAGCCGTTTGTACCACTTGGATCCGGGGAGGAGCTTCCACCGGCGGCCGGGGAAGTCGTCTACGCGGACGACGCGGGGGTCGTCTGCCGGGCGTGGAACTGGCGCGAGGCCGACCGCACCAAGCTGTCGCCCGAGACGACACGAGCGGTGCTGGTGATCGAGGCGCTGCCGCCGCGAACTGAGGAGAACGTGCGGGCCGCGTGCGACGACCTTGCCGCGATGGCGACGATGCGCCTTGGCGCGACATGCCGGGTCGTGCTGTTCGGGGCAAATGGAGTCTTCGAGACCTCGCTCGATGCTTGACCGGGAAGATCAGGAAACATCGATCGATGAGAGCGGGACCGGAGCGGGCGAACTCGCGGACGCGGTCCTGGGCGAGCAGAGCGCGGTCGCCGCAGCTCCCGGCCGCGACCTCGCCTCACGCTTTGGGCCGGAGCTGGCGCAACTCGTCGTCGTCATGCTCTGGGCCTCGACCTTCGTCGCGACCAAAGCGGCCTTCGCCGAGGTCAGTCCGCTGGCCTTCCTATTTTCCCGCTTCGTCATCATGGTCGCCCTCGCCTTCGCGGTGCTGCTCATCATGCAGCGGGGCGCGGGGCGCCGCGTCGACCGCTCTGACTGGGGTCTGTTCGCGCTGGCTGGTCTCACCGGTTACACGCTGTACCAGCTCGGGTTCATGCTCGGGCTGAGCCGCACCTCCCCATTTACGTCGTCGCTGCTGATCGCGATGGTGCCCCTCTTCA
>JBBDNH010000067.1:0-6841 GCA_040877745.1 Dehalococcoidia bacterium | reverse complement strand
CCGACAGCACGTTGTAGGCCATCCCCTCCGACATGAACATCTGGATCAGGTGGCCGCGCCGCGTGCCGACCGCGCGCGCCATGCCCAGCTCCGACTTACGCTCCGCCGCAAGCATCACGAAGATCATCACGATCAGCAGCATCCCCGCCGCGATCGAGAACAGGCCGAACGCCAGGAAGAACGTCGTCATGAAGTTGCCCGCCTGCTGGAAGCCCTCCACCAGGTCGCGCTTCACGTCGTCCGTGCGGAGCGTCGAGCTCAGGCCGCCCTCGATGAACGCGCGATCGAGCCCGGCGATGGCGGTGTCCGTGCCGGCCAGGCCGTCGCGCACGCCGCCGTCGTTCGAGATCGCGAAGAAGTTCACCTCGCCCGGCCGGTCGAACAGCGCCTGCAGGGAGTCGAGCCTGGCTACCATGCCGGCATTGCGGTCGAAGTCGCCGACTCCCGTCAGCAGCTTGTCCTCGGCGATGTCGACGACGGTGAACTCGTTGAGCTCTCCCTGGACGAAAATCTGGACCACGTCTCCGGCCTCGACGGCGAGGTCGTCCGCGGCGCTCTTGTTCATGTAGACCTCGTCCGGCGCCAGCGCGGCGACGTCGAGCGGCGCGCCGCCATCGACCGCGATGACGTCCGGGAAGCCCTCCAGCGACGCCGTGTCGAGCCCCACGAAGTTGATCGACGGCTCGCTCTGGCCGGCGCGCGGGTTCACGACCGGCACTTCTTCCCTCAGGATGGGCAGGAAGCCATCGATGCTCGGGTCGCCTTCGGCCTCCAGCGCTTCGCGCAGCCGCTCGACGGATACTGCGGACTCGGCCGTGTCGATCTCCCGAGGCGGGCCGTCATCCTCGACCGCCGCCATCACCCAGGCGTCCGCGTGGCCCAGCAGGCGGTACGCCTGCGCGGTCAGCGAACGATCGACGGTATCGCCGGTCGTGAACGCCGCCGAGATGATCAGCGTGCTCAGCATCAGCCCGACGATGATTAGCGTCGTCTGCGCGATGCGTCGCGGCATGTTGCGGATGCCGATGAAGAACATCACCCGCGCCTGCAGGATCACGTACAGCACGACCGAGAGCGCCACGCCGAGCGCGCCCAGCAGCACCCACATGATCAGGTTCATCGAGAGGCCGAAGAGGTCGTCCATGGCTTACGCCGGCGCGGCCGCGCCGTAACGCGCCGCGCCGCGCTCAGTGCGCTGCTCGTCCACGATCAGCCCATCGACCATCTGGACGATGCGATCGGTGCGCGCCGCCACCTCGCGCGCGTGCGTCACGATGACGAACGTCTGACTCTGAGAGGCGTTCAGCTCCTCCATCAGGTCCATGATCTCGTCGGCGTTCGTGCTATCCAGGTCGCCCGTCGGCTCGTCCGCCCAGACGATCGCCGGGTCGTTGACCAGCGAGCGCGCGATCGTCACGCGCTGGCGCTGCCCGCCCGAAAGCGCGGCCGGCTTGTGCGTGGCCCAGTCCTCCAGGTGGACGCGGCCCAGCGCCGCGAGCGCCCGCTTGCGCGCCTCCGCCGAGCGGACGCCGGCGACCAGCAGCGGCAACTCGACGTTCTCGACGGCCGAGAGCACGGGCAGCAGGTTGTAGAACTGAAAGACGAACCCCATGCGCTTCGCCCGATAGCCCGTCTTCGCGTTGTCCGTCAGGTTGTTGATATCGACGCTCTCGATGAGGATGCGCCCGCCGTCGATGTCGTCGAGGCCGCTCAGGCAGTTGAGCAGCGTCGTCTTGCCGCAGCCGGACGGCCCCATGATCGCCACCATCTCGCCCCGCCGCACGGCGAGCGATACGCCGCGCAGCGCGCGCACCTGCACGCGGCCCGTGTCGTACGTCTTGACGACCTCGCTCGCCTCGATGATCAGGTCGCCGGACGGGGCCGGAGGCTCAGCAACCCTGCCGTCTCCGGAAGTCATACAGAGTCAGGGTATCGGAGCGGGCCTGCTCGTGCTAGCGAGGTTGTGTTAACGCTGGTGACAAAGTTTGGGGGGTCAGTTGGGACCGGCGGATTTGGTGGGGGAGACTGGTAAACCAAACCCGCCGGCTGAACCCAACTTCTATCTACTAGAACGGGTCTGGAGGAGCGGGCGTTACGGCGGCAGCGTCGAGATCATGCCCGCGCTGTACTGGAGAATGATCGTGGCGTCCACGATGTCCACAACCCCATTGCCATCCGCGTCCCCATTGCCCGGACAGGGCAACGCAGGAATCATCCCCGCGCCCAGCTGCAGGATCAGGTTGGAGTCGATGGGATCGGCGAAGCCATCGCAGCTGGCGTCACCAAAGACAAAGTTGCCACAGGTTACAAGCCCGTCGTGGGCTTCCGTGGCGACGTCTTGGGGATTACCTATCGTGGCGTCCGCGACGATCCGCAACTGCAGGTCGAGCGGGCTGGTCCCTACCTGCTGACAGCGAACTATGATCGAGGCGAGGACAGCATTGCTTGTAAGCCCTGTCGCGGAGGCTCCTGTGATACGCATCGTGTCGTCGTCGAACTCTGAGTTGCAGACCCCGCCATTCTGCGGTGCACAACTCATCGGCGCGACGACATCGGGATCGTAGTTGATGTCCACCGTCCAGACACCGAGGCCGGGAGGTTCCCATGCGCCGGTTCGTACTTCAAGAGACCCTTCTTGGCCAACCCCTCGCGTAACCGAAGAGATGCCAATGAAAGGGACGTCCGGCGTTGACGTTGGTGTCCGCGTAGGCGTGCGCGTCGGCGTGTTCGTGGGTGCACTGCCGCTGCTACAGCCCGCGTAGCCGATCGTCGGGTCGTGGTAGGCGTGGTTGACCCCACAAACGTCCCAGGCCTGCGGGTCAACGATTCCGGAGCCGCCCAGCGCCACAGGGTCGATGCAGTCATACGCCATTATCGATTGGGGGATTACCCCAGTGGCGTCTCTCCCGCAAGAGTAGCCCACGCTCTCGTGAGCCAGGGAGAGCGAGTGGCCCAGTTCATGTGCAATGGTGCTCTGCCTGCTGCTGCCCGAGTCATAGCTCCCAGAGTGCACTAGGTCGGCAACGGCTACCAGTTGATGCCGAAACACACACGTCGCGAGCGGGATGCACAAGTCAAGGTTGGCATCCAGAGGTAGCGCGAGGCCAAGCAGGAAAGGATCGTCTCCTATCAGTGGTACGGCTCCGATTATGACATCGTATTCCGAGCTGAAGTCTGGGCCGACCACAAAGTCGGCCGTAGTCGGCTGACTGCTCCAGGCGCTATGTGCACGGTTGAACGGAACAGACCACCGCTCGCGACAGTCTGATGTGCTCCCAAGGCACTCGTACGCGAAGGCAGACACACTCAACGTCATGTACTCGTCGTAGTCACCGGCCTGCACCTGCTCGTACCACCGCGTACCCAGTAGTCGCTTGTGCGGGCCTTGCTTGCTATGAGCCCCGACCATATCGAGTGTGATGGCTGTTGACAACGAAATGGCCACGACGGCGGCTGCAACGTGCAGCCATTTGGCTGTCACCAGGCTACGGAGTGACATGGCGCAGGATTACCTTCTCGGCGCGATCAGCGGGGAGATCCGCGAGCTGCTCAAGAGCTCCGGCACTACTCCACTCTCTGAGCGGTGAAAGTCGATTGCTTGTATCGACCCGGAGCCGGGCGAATGGGCTCGTTACCAGCCCCACACCATCGGGCGATGGAGACGCGAAGAAGAGGTACGTTTGGCCCTCTTCGAGAATCTCGTCACCCTCGAGAGTAACTATCAAGGATGTTCCATCAGCGGCCTTAGTAGGACCACCAGCCTGCCGGATACTGACGTACTCGCCAATGCGGCTGTCCCCTGTGAGCGGCCGCTCTACTAGCACACTGAACAAGGAGGTCGGAATCTGCACTTCGCCCGCCGTTCCCTTCAAGACCGGCACGTCAATGGTCTCACGAAGGCGCGCTACAGTGCCGACGAACACCACAGGGTGGGATTGTAGAAGTGATGTCAGATCAGATGCGCTGGCCGAGGCCCACCGTGCAGGAATCGTGACGACCTGAGGTTCAGTGCCCTTGTCTCCGCAGGCGAGGCCACCTAGTGCTAGTGCAATGAGAACCGGAACGAATCCGAACCGCCACATGGTGGCTTCCCCCCTTAGTATGCCAGCCAGCACCAATGCGGCAAGCCTACCACATTCGGGTACACAAGAACCGTTAGAAGCTCAGGGGAAAGTGGTTAGAATTCGCCACCCGAGCGCTACCCCAGCGTGCTCAGGAAGCCGGCGATGTACTGCAGCACCAGCGCCGCGTCCAGTGTGCTCACGACGCCGTCGCCGTTCACGTCGCCCGCGGCGCACGGGAGGCCGCCCAGCAGGCCCGCGTTGAGCTGCAGGATGTAGGCCACGTCGATCGCGTTCACGACGCCGTCGCAGCTCACGTCGCCTGTCAGCAGCTCCGGCGTCGGCGTGCGCGTGTTCGTCGGCGTGCGCGTCGCGGTCGGCGTGTTCGTGGGCGTAGAGGTCTTGGCCGGCGTGGGCGTGTTGGCCGCGGTCGGCTCAGGCGTCGGAGTGGAGGTCGGCACTGCGGGCACGCCGCCGCGCACCGCGAAGACGTAGCGGCCTTCGGTCGACGAACCGAGGCTCTGGTGCGTCAGGCCGGCCGCGTTCGAGTCGAGCAGCGCGCCGTTCACGCCCGAGCCTTCGATCTCGAACGCGACATCGACGCCGTTCGCGTAGCCGGCGCGCGCCGAGTCGCCGCCCAGCCCGTCCGTGCCGCCGCTCTGATCGCCCGTCTCCCACTCGACCTGGTCGTAGTTGAAGACGATGTCGAAGTCGCCCGGCGCCACGTCGGAGCGGTCGACGAGCAGGAGCTGGAACTCGTTCAGCTTGTCAATCTTGCGATTGTAGTAGCCGACGCCGTCCCAGTTCACGCAGAGCGCCGGCCGGCCATCGAACGTCGCGTTGCCGTAGGTGAGGTCGACCGAGGCTTCCTCGCGCGTATCCACGTCTGCGAAGAACGGCGCGATGATCGGCAGGCCAACGCTGCCCAGCTCGCTCGGCGTGAACTGCTCCAGCTCAGCGTCGAAGGTGACGTTTCCGTTGTTGTTGACGTAGACGCCGCCGTACTCGCTGCCGAAGAAGTTCGCGCTGAACGGCAGCGAAACGAGCTCGGTCGAGTCATCATCGTTGCCGGGCAGCGTGTTCTTCGTGCAGCCTTCCAGGCCCTTGATCGCCTTCTCGTCCGAACCCGGCGTGGGCGTCGGGTCCGCGGGCTTCGTCGGCGTCGGCAGGTCCGGGCTTGTCGGCGTGGGGATGTCCGTCGCGACCTTGGTTGGCGTCGGTGTAGCGGTCGGCGGCTTCGTCGGCGTGAAGGTCGGCGGCTTCGTCGGCGTGAAGGTCGGCGTGGGAACCGGCTCGCCGCCGCAGCCCGCGTATCCGATCGTCGGGTCGTGGTAGGCGTGGTTGACGCCACACACGTCCCACTCCTGGACGTAGTTCTCGCCCAGCCCGCCCACCGCGACCGGGTCCGCGCAGTTGTAGGACATGATCGAATGCGGGATCGGGCCGGTGTTGTCCTGCCCGCACGGGTACTGGACGCTCTCGTCTCCGTTCACGCTTTCGTGGCGCAACGAGATGATGTGCCCGGCCTCGTGCGCGGTCGTGCCCGTGCGTTGCGCCTTGGTGCCATACGGGCCGGTGTGGCCAAGATCGCCGAGGTACACCTCGCCGTAGTAGATCGTGCAGTCGTCCAGGTCGCAAAAGTCCTCGTTGATGTCGTATGGCAGCGCGATCCCCAGCAGTCCGGAGTCGCCGAGGATGGCGTCCACGATGAAGATGTTGACGTCGTAGTAGATGTCGTGATCGGGCTGGATATCGAAGTTCACCGTCGTATCCTGCCCGTTCCAGTCGTCGATCGCGGCGTTGGCCGCGTTCGGCCAGCGCGACTCGCAGTCGCTGCTGCAGTCGTACCAGAGCTGGCTCGTCGAGAGCGTCATGTAGGCGTCGTAATCGCCGCCGCTCGCCTGCTGGTACCAGCGACTCCCGAAGAGCTTCTTGTGCGGCCCGGCCTTGTCGTGCGCCGAAGCGACGCCGATCGCCGCGATCGCGGCCACGGCAGCCAGCGCGGCGGTGATCCACCACAGTCGCCGCGTCGTCATGGCGTGCCCTGCCCCGCCGATTCGACGGCCGCGCGCGCCTGCTCGACGCCCAGCCCGGCGACGGCCTGCAGGCCCGGCAGGTGGCGCCACGCGGAGAGCGGCTCCAGACGTCCGTCGCTGGAGACGTACAGCCTCGCGAAGGGCGAGGTCACCAGAGCGGACGGCTCGATCCGCGACGCGGTTGTGAAGAAGAGATACGACGAACCCGCTTCGAGCGGCTCGTCGGCTTCCAGGACGAGGCGGACCGCGTCTCCGTCCGGCCCGGAAGCGACGCCGCCCGCCTGCTGGACGATGACGGTCGCGCCGGGCTCGACGCCCTGCGACCACGCGTCGTCCACGCGGACTTCGTAGAAGGAGACCGGGAGGCTCCCTGTCCGGCGGCCGGCTCCGACGAGCGTCGGGTCAACGAGGCTCTCGTCTCGCTGCTCCTTGAGCCGGACAACGGTTCCGACGAACGCGACGGGATTCGTGCGGATCAGCGTACTCAGGTCGGCGGCGTTGGCGGACGCCCAGCGCGCGCCAATCTCGAGCGCCGGCGGCTGCTCGGACGAGCTAACGGCCGGGTCGGCCGCGCCGCCGCAGGCCGAGAGCGTCGCCGCTACAAGCAGCGCCGCTACCGCCGTGAACACCAACTGGGGACGTCGACCATTCATAGGCCGCCTCCTGCACGCGCCTACGACAGTATCGGTCGCTGGGCCGAAGGCTTTACGCCGGGAGCGCGCCGATGAGGCCGGCGCTGAGCTG
>JBBDNH010000066.1:0-6852 GCA_040877745.1 Dehalococcoidia bacterium | reverse complement strand
CGGGATGCCGAGCTGGTCGCTGACCGCGAAAACGATGCCCCCTTTCGAGCTGCCGTCGAGCTTCGTGAGGCAGACCGCCGTCACGTCGACGGCCTTCGTGAAGGCTTCTGCCTGGATCAGGGCGTTCTGGCCGATCGTTGCGTCGAGCACGAGCAGCACCTCGTGCGGCGCGCTTGCGTCCTTGCGCTGGATGACGCGGCGGAGCTTGGTGAGCTCCTCCATCAGATTGAACTTCGTGTGCAGGCGGCCCGCCGTGTCGATGATCACGATGTCGGCGTTCCGGCTCTCGGCCGCGCTGAGCGCGTCGAAGACGACGGCCGCCGGGTCGGCGCCCTGCTTGTGCGCGACCACGTCAGCGCCGACCAGCTCGCCCCAGGCCTTGAGCTGCTCGATGGCCGCGGCGCGAAACGTGTCGGCCGCGGCGATGACGGCCGTCCCGCCGTCGGCGCGATAGGCGTTCGCGAGCTTCGCGATGGTCGTGGTCTTGCCGGTGCCGTTCACGCCCAGCACGAGAACGACGGCGGGCCTCGGCGGGGCGCCGTTGGCGCCCCAGAGGCGGCCTTTGCCTTCGGGCGCGGTGAGGATGTGGATCAGGGCTTCCTTGAGCGCCGCGCGGACGCCCGCGGGCTCCTTGATGCGCTCATCGTCGACGCGCCGGCGCACTTCGTCGAGCACCTTCTGCGTGGTGGTGACGCCGACGTCGGCGCCGATGAGCAGCTCCTCCAGCTCCTCCCAGAGCTGCTCGTCGATGCGCGCGCGGTCGAAGAGGCCGGTGATTTGGCCGAACCAGGAGCGCTTCGTGCGCTGGAGGGCCTCCTCGGTGCGTTCCACGTCCACGCGCTCGCGCGCCTGCGCAAGCTCGATCTCCTCCTCGGCCGGAGTTTCGGGCGCAGCGAGGTCGCGCTCGGGCGCCTCGACTGCCCTCTCAGCCTCGTCGACTGGAGCCTCGATCTTCGTGGACCTGCGGAAGAAGCGCACTACGGGCTGATCGTATCGCGAGGGGAGGGGAGGGGGAAGGGGCTTACTTCGCCGGAATGTCGCTCAAGCGGAGCGAGAGGACGGACGAGGTGCTGTCTTCGCCCATGGAGATGCCGTAGATGGTGTCCGCCATCTCGATCGTGCGGCGGTTGTGGGTGATGATGATGAACTGCGTGCGCTCGGCCAGCTTGCGCAGGGCGTTCGTGAAGCGGTCGACGTTCGCTTCGTCGAGCGCGGCGTCGACCTCGTCCAGCACGCAGATGGGCGACGGGTGCGTTTCGAGCAGCGCGAAGAGCAGCGCGACCGCGGTCAGCGAGCGCTCGCCGCCGGAGAGCATGTTGATCGTGCGCACGTTCTTGCGCGGCGGCTGCGCGATGATGTCGATGCCGGGCAGGCCCGCTTCGTCGGGCTTGGTGAGGAGTAGCTCCGCGCTGCCGCCACCGAAGAACGTCTCGAAGTAGTGCTGGTAGGCCTTGTTCACCTGGCGGAACGTGGTGGAGAAGCGCTCCTTGATGATCGTCTCCAGCTCCTCGATCGCCTCTAGCAGCGCGGCCTCGGCCTCGCGCAGGTCGGTCGTCTGGGTGCTCAGGAACTCGTAGCGCTCGCGGCTCTCCGTGAAATCAGTGGCGGCCTGCTCGTTGACAGGGCCCAGGCCGCGGATGTCCGCGCGCAGCTCGTTGATGCGCCCCTTGAGCGCGGTCGCGTCGACCTGCGCGCCGCCTCGCATCGGTGGTGGTTCGTCATCCGACGATCGCTGCTCGACGGTGAGCCAGGCCGGCGGCTCTCCGCCTTCGTCCTCATGGACGACCTCGTCGTCGCGCACGACGTCGCCCTCGTCCGAGGGACGGAAGCCCTCCTCAGCGAGACGGTCGCGCAGCGCGTCGAGCTCCTCGCTGCGCAGGCGCACGTTCGCCTCGGCGTCGAGCAGCGCGCGCTCCGTCGCGAGCGACGCAGAACGCCCGCCGCCGAGCTCTTCGTCGATCTTCGCCCGGCGCGACTCGATCTGCTCCAGCGAACGTCGCGCCGGCTCCAGCTCCTCGCGCGCGGTCTCCGACTCGGCCGTCTTCTCGTTCAGCTCGCGGCGCGCCGCTTCCAGGCGGTCGAGCGCGCTCTGTAGGTCGGCTTCGAGGCGCGTCGCGAGCTCGGTGCGGCGCGCCAGCTCCCCTTCGACGCGAGCGATCGCTCCGGCCTGGATGGACGCCTGTTGCTGGAATGCCTCGCGTTCGGCCTCCAGCGCCGCGATGCGACTCGTGCGGCCCGCGGTCGCCTGGACCAGCGTCGCGCGCGCGGCCTCGACCTCCTCGATCTCTTCGTGCAGGCGTCGTTGCTCCGCCGCGTGTTCTTGCACATCAGCGGCGGCGCGCTCGCGTTCGGCGCGCGCCTCGGCGAACGCGCCCTGCGACTGCGCGAGCGTTCCGCGCTCGTCCCGGCGGCGCGCGTGTAGCGCGGAGAGTCTGGCGGCCGTCGTAGGCAGCCGCGACCGATGCTGGCGCAGCGCCTCGTCCGCGGCCGTGAGCTCGGACTGGAGGCGCTCGCTTTCAGGCGCCAGGCTGTCGTACGCGCGCTGGGCGTCGTGCCGTTCGCGGTCCGCGCCCTCGAGCTCGGTTGTCGCTTCCTTGTGCCGCGCGCGCATGCGTTCGAGCTCGGCCGGCAGCTCGCCGACGTCGCGCTGGTGTGCGAGCGCGCGCCGGACGATGCGCGCGCTGCCGGCGGTCATCGAGCCGACCGGCTGCAGCAGCGCGCCGTCCAGCGTGACGACGTTGCCCATGCCGCGCCGCAGCACGGCCTGCGCGATGCCGACGTTCTGGACGACGATGGTGCGGCCCAGCAGCGCGTTCACGAGCGGGCGGAAGCGGCCGTCGCAGCGCACGAGGTCGGACGCGACGCCGAGGACGCCGCGCTCTTCCATCAGATTGAGCGGGTGGCCGGGCCGGATGTCGCTGAGCGGGTAGATGGTAGCGCGCCCCTTGTCCTCCGCGACGAGCAGCTCGATGGCTGCCAGCGCGTCCTCCTGCGTCTCGACGACGACAGCGTGCAGGCTATCGGCGAGCGCCGCCTCGATCGCGCGCTCGAGGCCCTGGGGTACGCGGATGAGCTGACCCAGCATGCCGACGAGCCCGTGGATGCGCTCCTCGGGCGGTGGCTCGCGGCCGGGCAGCTTGCCCCCCGCGGCGAGCACCGCTTCGACGCCGGCATCGGCGGCGGGGAGGTCGATGTCGGTACCCTGTGCGGCGTCGAGGCGCGCCTCCGCGGCCTCCATCTCGACGTTGAGCGTGCGCAGCTCCGCGCGCCGGTGTTCGGTCACGAGCGCGGCGCGGTCGAGTCGCGTCTTGGTCTCGTCGAGCGTGCGCGTCGCGCGCTGGGCGAGGGGTGTCAGCTCGACCGAGCGCGTCCTGCGTCCCGCGAACTCGCGCGCCCACGCCTTGAGCAGCAGGATCTGCTCGCCGCGCAACGCGTCGATCGACTCCAGGTCGGCGGTGAGACGGCGCTGCTGCTCGTTGATCGCCGTCGACCTGGCGTTCGCCTCCACGAGGAGGACGCCGGCCTTCGCGGCTTGGTTGTCGACCTCTTCGAGCGACAGCCGCAGCTGGCTCAGCCGAGATTCGAGCTGGTTGAACTCCTGCATGTCGGCGTCCGGCGTGCGCGCCTGCGCGAGCGCCTCTTCGAGCTCTCGCGAGCGTTCATCCTGACGCGCGCCGAGCGCGACGACCTGCTCCCGCTCGCCGCGCAGCGCGCTGATCTCGGCAATCAGCTCGTCGCGACGGCCCTCGAGCATTGCCTGACGCTCTTCGTCGATGCTGATCCGGCGCTCGAGGTCGCGGCGGTACTCTTCGATCGCGCGATACGCCACCTCGCGCTGGGCGATGTCGCGCCGGCGCTCGTCGATTGCTGATGCGAGGGAGGCGAGGCCCTCTTCGTGGGCCTCGACCTGACGCCGGGCGGTGTCGAACTCCTCCTGGCGCTGGTCGCAAACAGCGCGGGCGGCCGCGAGCGCTTCCTGGGCGTCCTGCCACTGCTGGCCGAAGAGCGCCTGGAGCGCCTGCGCCAGCTCCGAGCTGAGGCGCGCGTACGACGTCGCGCGTTCGGCCTGGCGTTCGAGCTGGCGCAGGCGGGGCTCGATCTCGGCCACGATCAGCTCGACGCGGCCCAGGTTGTCGCGCGTGGCGGCGAGCCGGCTGCGCGCTTCGTCCAGCTTCTCGCGATGGAGCTTGACGTCGGCAGCTTCCTCGATCAGGCCGCGCCGCTCCTCAGGCCGCAGCGTGAGCACCTGCTCGACGAGGCCCTGGCCCATGAAGGCGTAGCTGTTCTGGCCGACCTGGGCCTTGAGGAAGAGCTCGTTCAGGTCGCGCAGGCGGACGCGGCTCTGGTTCAGGTAGTACTCGTTCTCGCCGCTGCGGAACGCTCGCCGGGCAACGACAACTTCCCCGTAGTCGAGCGGCAGCCAGCCATCGGCGTTGTCGAGCGTAATGCGGATCTCCGCCATGCCCATCTGGGAGCGCTTGGCGCTGCCGCTGAAGATGACGTCCTCGGTCTTGCGTGCGCGGATGACGCGACTGGCCTGCTCGCCCAGCACCCAACGGATCGCCTCGGCGACGTTGGTCTTGCCGGAGCCGTTCGGGCCGGCGACGCAGGTGACGCCCGGGCCGAACTCCAACGTGGTGGAGGTCGCGAAGCTCTTGAAGCCGTGCAGGTCGAGTCGCTTTAGGTACATGTGCCAGACGTCCTTGCCTGGGTTCCCGCGATGCGCGCCTCCAGCCGCTCGAGCGCCTCTCCGGCGGCCTCCTTCTGGGCCTGCTGCTTGCTGCGTCCCTGGCCGCATCCCAATGCTTCGCCGTCGATCACGGCTTCCACCGTGAACCGTCGCGCGTGGTCCGGCCCGTGCGCCTCCACCAGCCGATAGACCGGGGTCGTCTGATAGAGCGACTGGCTCAGCTCCTGCAGCCGGGACTTCGCGTCGAGCGGAGAGCCGCTGTCGGTGAGGTCGTCGAGCTCTTCCTTGAGCGACTTCCGCACGAACCTGCGCGTCGCGGCGAGGCCGCGATCGAGGAAGACCGCGCCGACGAGCGCCTCATAGGCGCGCGATAGGTTCGTCGGCCGGGAGCGGCCTCCGCCGGCTTCCTCGCCCTTGCCCAGGTGGAGCTCTTCGCCCAGCTTCAGCCTTCGCGCGGCCTTCGCCAGCGTATCGCGCCGCACCAGGTGGGCGCGCAGCTCCGTGAGCTTGCCCTCGTCGTGGCCGGGGAACGTCGCGTAGAGGTCGTCCGCGACGATGAGGCCGAGCACGGCGTCGCCGAGAAACTCCAGCCGCTCGTTCGATTCGGGGGCGTCGTCCGGGTTCTCGTTGACGTACGAGCTGTGGACCATGGCCTGCGCGAGGAGGGCGGGGTTCTTGAACGTCACGCCGATGCGGGCCTCCAGGGGGCTACGCTTCGCCACGGTGGCAACCTTTCGTATCGTCTTGATGCAACAGCGGCCCGGCTCCTGCGGACTGGCTGCAGCCGTGCATCTGCGCGCGGGGAGAACGACGGGCACTGTGGGGAGCGATGGGAGGAGATCGCCCCATGAGGCAGGCGGTGGCTGGGTCGTTGAAGCGAGGCGATGGCGATGCGTCGCCAGGGACGGTTGTGGCCGGATTGGCCGCTTAGCCTGTCACCCGCTCGCAGCGTACCACCCTTCCTCCGGACGACACCGAGTCATCACGGCCATCACAGTCAGGCTAGCGCCATCTTAAGAAGGCGGCCTCGCCTTTGTCAAGCAGCGCGATGGTGTCAACGGGCGCCGGCGGAACATAGCCTTCCGTGCTGCTACACTGGCCAGAGAATGGCGAACGCGTCCAAGCGGCTGCTGGATCGTCTCCACGAGCGCCTGCCTGACGGGCAGCGCCGGGCTCTGCGAACCGCGGTCTCGCTGGCAAAGCGCCAGAGCGTCGACCTGTACCTCGTGGGCGGCGCGGTGCGCGACCTGCTGCTCGCCGAAACGCATCTCGACCTCGACTTCGTCGTCGAAGGTGACGCGCTTGCGCTGGCGACGGCCGTCGGAGAAAGGCTGGACGCTCGCGTCGTGACGCATCCGCGCTTCGGGACGGCCGCCGTCGAGGGCGCAGACTGCAGCCTTGACCTGGCGCAGGCGCGCAGCGAGAGCTACCCGCACCCCGGCGCGCTGCCGATTGTGCGTCCCGCGCTGCTCTCCGAGGACCTCGCGCGCCGCGACTTTTCGATCAACGCAATGGCGCTGCGGCTTTCGGGAGCGAACGCGGGCGAGCTCATCGACCCGCATGGCGGCAGGCGCGACCTGCGCGCGCGGCAGCTCCGCGTGCTGCACGATGAGAGCTTCCAGGACGATGCCACGCGCATCCTGCGCGCCGTCCGCTACGTTGAACGGCTGCAGTTCCGGCTGGAACGGCGCACGAGATCGCTCCTGCGTCGCGACGCCTCGTGCATCGACACGATTGGCGGCGCGCGCGTTCGGCACGAGCTGGAACGCATTGCGGACGAAGAACGCGTCGCGGCGATCGTCCGCCTCGCGGCGAAGCTCGATCTGCTGGAGACCATCCATCCGGCGCTGCGCGTCGATGGGCGGGTACTCCGCGCGCTGCGCCGGCTACCCTCGCTGGCGGCCAGTCATCGCGACGCTGTGCTGTTCTGCCTGCTGCTTGCAGCCGCCTCGCCGGCCGATGCTGAGGGCGCGATCGGGCGGCTGGCGCTGACGGGGCGGCAGGCCGCGGCGGCCGGCGGCATGCTCGCCCTGCGTGCCCACGAGCAAGCGTTGAGCGCGCCCCAGCTCCAGCCGAGCGAGGCGGAGCGCATGCTGTCAGCGCGGCCGCCGGAGGCCATCGAAGCCTTCACGCGGGCGGTCACGATCGATCCCACGCATGCT
>JBBDNH010000065.1:0-1322 GCA_040877745.1 Dehalococcoidia bacterium | reverse complement strand
CGCTGCGCTGGGACGGCGCGGTGCCGGCGAGTGCGCCGCTGGGCGCCGCGGTCGCAGAGCCCGACGCGTTGGAGGGCGCTCGACGGATCAAGGAGGACGGCGCGTTCACCGGCATCACCGTGGAAGAGGTGCGCGGCGTCGCCGAGTACGCGCGCAAGGCGGGTAGGGGAGACGACTTCGAGATCGTGATCGAAGGCAACTCGTCCGGCACGCGACGCAGGCAGGCGGCCGCGAGAGTGGCCGAGTACGCCGCAGCCGGCGCGACCTGGTGGTTCGAGGGCGTATTCTCGTGGCTCTACCTGCCGCCGCACGACATCGAGCGGATGCGCGCGCGCATCCGGCAGGGGCCACCGCGGATGTAGCGGCCGAAATGGTATACTCCAATGTCGTGAAGCCGTTTCATGTCATTCGCGACGGTATCGTCCTCGAAGTGCGGCAGGAGCCAGAGGGCGGCTATACCGTCACAGTTCCGGTGCTTCCAGGTTGTCTCACGTTCGGTGAGACGTTCGAAGAGGCGCTGGCTCGGATCGAGGATGCGATCAGCGGGTGGCTAGCTGTGGCGAAGGAGCAAGGTTTTCCGATACCTGAGCCGTTCGAGGCGCCGGCAGCTGCTTCCTAGAGCATGCCGGACGTACCCGCGCTTCGTGCGTCCGAGATCATATCGACGCCTGAGCGAATTGGATTCATCGTGAAGCGTCAGACAGGGAGTCATGTCATTCTGACGAGGGAAGGCCTCAGGAGACCGCTGGTCGTGCCGATGCACCGGCGCGAATTGCCGCCAGGCACGGTACGAGATATCATCAGGCAAGCAGGTCTGACCATCGAGCAATTCCTAGAACATCGCTAGGGGGAACATGGGCAACGTTATCAAGAAGCGGCGCAAGAAGATGAGCAAGCACAAGCATCGAAAGATGCTCAAGAAGACGCGCTGGCAACGAAGGCACAAGTAGCCGGCGAACAACGCTCGCACCTACACGAGCAGCCGTCTCTCTCCGGAGGGCGGCTGCTCGTTGCGCGCCGCGCAACGCGCGCCTTCACCCTAACCGGGCGCCCTGATACGCTGGCAGCGATCCGCCCATGACCACCATCCAGCTCTCGAATGCCGACGCCCGGCTCGCGTACCTCGCGCTGCAGTACCACCTCGCGCGGCCCGGTTCCGAGCTCGATCCCCAGACGAGGCAGCCCGCGACGCACGGGCTCGCCGAGGTGGCGACGACGCTCGAGCCGCAGCTCGAGCAGGCCGTGTCGACGATCGAGCTGGAGCCGTTCCAGCGCCAGCGCCTCGATTCGGCCATCGCGGGCACGATCAACGAGCTGAAGTC
>JBBDNH010000064.1:0-6914 GCA_040877745.1 Dehalococcoidia bacterium | reverse complement strand
GTGAAGCCCTCCTCTGGCAAGCGTTACGGAACCGCCAGCTCCGAGGTCGCAAATTCCGCCGGCAGCATCTCATCGGATCGTTCATCGTCGACTTCTACTGCGCCGATGAGCGACTCGTGGTTGAGGTGGACGGTCTGATTCATGAGTTCCAGCGCGATGCCGATCGAAGACGTCAGCAACTGCTTGAGGCAGCCGGCCTGCGTGTGCTCCGTATCGACACGGCGGAAGTAGAGTCCAACCTTCACGCCGTCCTGGACACCATGCGCGCTGAGTTCGCGCAGAACGAAACACCCCTCTCCCGCAGGCGGGAGAGGGGTCAGGGGTGAGGGTTACACGCTCTGCTGCGCTAGACGGCCGCGGCAGGCGCCCCAATCACGCCGAGCTGCTGCATCATGTGCGCCATGTCCATGTACTCGCGCTCTGCGGCGATCTTCCCGTCCTTGATGTCGACCACCATGCAGACCGGCATGGTGACCTTCTTCCCGGTCGCGGCGATGCCCATCAGCTCACCGTCGTGCGTGCCGCTGCCCTGAAACTCGACGATGGCGGTGCTGCCCGCGACGTGGATGCTCTTGATGTCGATCTTCGCGTCTGACATCGCGCCAGAAAACATCTGGGCCACGGCGACGCCCGCGTCCGGCCCAACTTGTTTCTCGCCGTCGCCGCCGGTGTAGCTGTAGCCGTCCGCAAACAGGCTGCGCATCTTGTCCCAGTCTCGCTTGTTGAAGCTCTCGAGGTACTCGCGTGCGATGCTCGCTGGGTCGGACATGAGGTGGGCTCCTTTCAAATCGCGCTTGACGGATTGGGAACGCATCGAATATAGGCCACCCGGTAGCGCCTTGTCAACGAGAACTGCCGTGAATCCTCGGGTTGCAGAATGAACGCCGCCGGCATGTGCTGAGCTACCGGGCATGGGCCACTCAGCCCGACTGGAGCTGCTTGATCATGCCGGCCAGCCGCTCCTCGTCCTCCGGCGTGTTGGCCGGCAAGGCGAACGTCACGCGGTCGATGACGCCGGCGCTGCGCTCCTTGACCTTGCCGACGATCTCGTCGTAGGTGCCGATCGTCGCGAACTGCTCCAGCATCTCGTCCGTGATGCCGGCGGCCATCTCCGGCCACTTCCCCTCAATCGAGAGGCCGAACAGCTTCTCGTTCACGTCGCCCCAGCCGTGCGCATCCAGCACCGGCTTGTAGCTGCGCGTCGAAGCGTAGAACGAGAGCTGCTGGCGGACCGGCGCCTTCGCCTTCTCGACCTCCTCCTCGTCCTTGCCGGTGACGATGAAGCCGGCGCCGCAGACTTCGATGTCGTCCATCGTTCGGCCGGACTTCTCCAGGCCCTTCTTGATGTTGGGGAGAATCGTCTCGTTGAGATACGTCAGCGTGTTGAAGGGGTGGAGCTTGATGCCGTCGCAGTGCCGTCCGACGAGGCGGCAGTTGTACGGGTTGATCGCGGAGATATGGACCTTGGGGAACGGGAAGTCGATCGGCGCCGCGCTGAAGAAGGGCGACGTGAGCGTATAACGATAGTGCTCGCCCTCGAACGCGGGCTTGCTGCCGTTCTGCCAGGAGTCCCAGATCGCGCGCATCATGAGCACGTAGTCGCGCAGGCGCGGGCCGGGCGGCACCCAGTCCATCCCATAGCGCCGCACGATGTGGCCCTTCACCTGCGTGCCGAGGCCGACCGTGAATCGCCCCTTCGAGTACTTCTGCAGGTCCCACGCGATCTGCGCCGTCGCCATCGGGCTGCGCGGAAACGCAATCGCGACCGCCGTGCCCAGCTCCAGGCGCTCCGTGTGCTCGGCCGCCAGCGCGTGGGCCAGGAACGGGTCGTGGCCGGTCTCGGGCGTGAACGCGCCGTCGTAGCCCAGGCGCTCCGCCCGCTGTGCGGCGGCCGGCACCTGTGCGAGGTCGAGTGGCAATGCGGTATCGACTTTCATGGCAACCTCCTGCGTCTCAGCGTTCGGAAGCTGGCGGCAGGGCCGCCAGGTTCTGGGTTCTCGGTTCTAGGTTCTTGAGCCTTGCCAGCATACGACGAACCTAGCTTCGGAGGCAAGGTTGACAACGCCGCGCGCAGGAGCAAATGATGAGATGGCGTAACCGTTTCCTCGCGTTCGAACAATGAGTAGCTATCGACGGTTCATCATCCTGAGCGGCCCGCGCACCGGCTCGCACATGCTCGCGCAGGCGCTGAACTCGTCGCCCGCCATCGTCTGCTTCCGCGAGGTCTACAACGGCCGGCTCGACTTCATCCAGTACGGCGTCGATGGCTACGACGACTTCAGCGAGGCCGACATCGCCCTGCGCAAGGACGACCCCGTGCGCTTCCTCCACGAACGCATCTTCCGCGACTATCCCGGCGACGTGCAGGCCGTCGGCTTCAAGTTCCATTACGGCCACCAGTGGGACTTCCCCGGCATCATCGAAGCGCTCACCGGCGACCGCGAGCTGCACGTCGTAGAGCTGCGACGTCACAACCTGATCCGCATGCTGGTCTCGCTAAAGCTCGCCGAGCGCACGGGCGTCTGGCTTCAGGACGGCACGTCGAAGCTCACGCCGGCGAACCTGGCGCGCGCCGTGCGGCATCCGATCAAGGCCGCGCGCCGCGTCCAGCGCATGCTCTCGCGCGCCGCGCCCGTGAGCGCGCCTTCGGAGCGCCCGAAGCTCTCGCTCACCGTCGAGGAGTGCTTTCAGTTCATGGTCCAGACCGAGGAACGCTACAAGAACTTCGAGCGGCTGTTCGCGGGCCATCCGATGCTCCAGCTCTTCTACGAGGACATGACGGCCGACCGCGACGCCGCGTTCTCCCAGGCCCAGACGTTCCTCGGCGTGGAGCCGTCGCAGCTGGAGGTGACGCTGCAACAGCAGAACCCGCAGCCGCTCCCCGAGCTCATCGCGAACTACGACGAGCTCCGCCACGCGTTCAAGGACACCCCCCAGGCCGCATACTTCGAGTAGGGAACTTGACAGGCGCACCCTTGCTTCGCTACTACTGGCGCGTAGTCGGCGGAGGCGATCATGGCGAACCGATACCGCATCCTGGCAGCCGCGGCGGCGCTCCTAGTGCTGCTGATCCTCACCGCGATCATGTGGACCGCGCACGACACCAATGCCGGGCAGAGTATCGATATCTCCGGCGAGTGGAACTTCGAGGTCGGTGGCTTCGGTGAAGGCACATTCGGCTGCTCCTCGGCGATCGCGCAGAGTGGATCTAGCTTCACCATGGACACGGACTGCCCGGGCCTCGGCCTGGGCGAGTTCACAGGCTCGATTGACCCGGCCACGGGCGAGTTCACCGCAAGCGGCCAGCTCGTAGGTATCCCGGTCGAGCTGGCCGGTACGGTGTCGCCTGATGGCGAGTCGCTGTCAGGAATGTGGGACGCTGAACTGATCGGCCTCTCGGGTACTCTGACCGCCACCCGAAAGGGGCCGCTCCTCACGCCGACACCCGTGCCGACGCTCTCCGCGCCAGTCGACGTCACGGGTAGCTGGCGCATCTCCTTCAGCGGGATCTTCGGCGGGACGTGTGACGCGGTCATTGAGCAGACAGATGCCGAGCTGTTCTCGATCGCCGACTGCACGTTGATCGGGACGATCCGTCTGAACGGCTCGCTCGACCAGACGGACGGGCGGCTCACGCTCGCCTCGTCCACGATTGTGATGGAAGGCTTCGTTACCGCGGACGGCAACAGCGTGAGTGGTACCTGGAGCGCCCTCGGGCTCTTCTCCGGCACGCTGACGGCCGAGCGGGTCGATGACATCGAGCTGATCGACGTGAGCGGACGCTGGGACGCGCTCCTCATTGGCGAGACCAGGCGGGTGTGCACGCTGGAAGTCGACCAGGGGCTGGTCGATGCGAGAGGTGTGCTTGAGTGCGACGGCGGCCCAGCGACCGATCTCACGGGCTCCGTCAACCCGTTCGGCGGGTTCCTCACGCTAAGTGGCACGATCGGCGACGAAGAAGTGTCGCTCGGGGGCTCGATCGACCCGGCGGGGAACTACATCTTCGGCTCCGAGTTCAGCCCGCCCTTCGAGCAGCGCGCGACATTCATCGCCGTGCCGGAGGGCGCGCTCCAGAATGGCATCGTGCTGGTGAACTGCTGGCCAGGCCGCAACACGCTCTCCACGTACTGCGGCGCGTACCCAGGGATGGAGATGCCGGTTGAACTCTACGTTGCGGCGGCGCCCATGGGCGGCTACCAGGGCATCCAGACCCTCGTTGTCTGGCCTGAGTGGCTGGAATCGACGGGCGTACTCCCTGGTGGCTGCGCCGACGGCGAGATCCACGTCTCGGCGACCAACGCCTCCATGACGTGTCACCAGATCGCCGGTGATGGAAGTGCGTTTGTAGGCGGTCTCTTTGGCCTCACGCTCATGTGCAACCAGCCGGGTGACGATGCGATCGTGCTCGACGCCGAGACAACCTTCCACGGCGCAGATCCCTCGCTTGGCCCGCCAACGTTGATCGACGCCAGGGCCGAGTGCAGCCGGCCCGCTGGCTTAGGCGGCCCGCCGCCCAGAGGCGACGCGAACTGCGACTTCGGCGTCAGCAGCGTGGACGCGACCATCGTTCTGCAGTACGATGCTGGCCTGCTTGACCAACTCGCGTGCGCCAGCCGCGCCGACGTGAACGGCGACGGCGTCGTCAACAGCCTGGACGCCTCGCTCATCCTCCAGCACAGCGCCGGCCTCATCGACCTATCCGCGTAGCATCCGCCATCCACCTCTCGTGCTATCCTGGCGACGCTGGTCGAAGATACCCACGTCTCGCACCGAAAGGAGCACGCACATGCGGCTATCGACACGCCTGCGCCAGATGCTGGACGAGCCCGACATCGTCGTCCTCCCCGGCGCCTACGACGCCCTCACGGCGCGGCTCGCACAGCGCGTTGGGTTCAACGCGTGCTTCACCACCGGCTTCGGCTTCGCCGCCACCGTCCTCGGCATGCCCGACTTCGGCTTGCTCACGATGTCCGAGACCATGGACCGCGTCCGCCACGTCGTCCGCGCGATCGATATCCCGCTCGTCGCCGATATGGACACCGGCTACGGGAACGCACTCAACACCGTGCGCACCGTGCGCGAGTGCGTCGCGCTCGGCGTGGCGGGCATCATCCTGGAAGACCAGGAGTGGCCCAAGAAGTGCGGCCACTTCGAGGGCAAGCGCGTCATTCCCGCCGAGGAGCAGGCGGCCAAGCTGCGCGCCGCCGCCGATGCCCGCGGCGACGACGATCTGGTGATCATCGGCCGCACCGACGCCCGCCAGCCGCTCGGGCTGGAGGAGGCGATCCGGCGCGGCAGGCTCTACCGCGACTCCGGCGCCGAAGTCGTCTTCGTCGAAGCGCCGCAGTCGCTCGAAGAGCTGCAGCAGGTCGCGCGCGAGATCCCGGACGCGCCCCTCTTCGCCAACATGATCGAAGGCGGCAAGACGCCGCTGCTCAGCTCGGCAGAGCTGCAGGCGCTGGGCTACAAGATGGTCGTCTACCCGCTCTCCGCGCTCTTCTCCGCGGCGAAGTCGGTCGAGGACACGTTTCGCGCGCTCTACGAAGAGAAGACGACCGCGTCGCGGCAGAGCTCGCTCGTGTCCTTCGAGGAGTTCGAAGAGATCATCGGGCTGCCGTCCTGGCGCGAGCTCGAAGCTCGCTACGCGGTCGAGTAGCTCTCTACGCGCCCACGTCCACGAAGATCTGCCCGAAGGTGCTGGCGGCCTGGCCAACGCGCACCCTGCTCTGCGGGCTGAGGAACGTGACGGTGATCGTACCGGACGACGGCAGCGGGGACGGTTCGATCGTCGTCGCCTCGTTGTTGCCGCCGTACAGCTCCCAGAAGAAGCGCATCTTCACGTTGTTGTCGATCGCGTGGAGCATCGCCTTCCGCAGGTTCTCCTTCTGGGTCTTCGGCCATGCGTCGATGTGGTTGAACTCGCGCGGCTTCGTCACGCCGCGCGCGATCAGCTCGTCCTTGATCCACTGGCGGATGGTCTGATCGAGGTACTTCGACTTCCGCAAGTCGCCGACATGCGGGTGGGTGGCCAGGTCGGCAGGCCTCTTGAACAGATCGTCCAGCGCCTTGGTGATATTGGACCGGCGCTCCGCGAGCGCGTTCGCGAACTCCACTGGTGTGCTTGCCATCGGCATGATGCCGCTCCCTCCTGAGCCGTCCTGCCAGAGGCAGGACGGGTACCCCCGACGCCGGGTGCTTGCTGACGGTGCCTACGGCGCGCCCTGCGCCGTCACCTGCTCGATGAAACGCTCGACCGCTCGGTAGAACGTCTCGCCGAAGTGCGGGACCGCTCCGTAGTCCTCGGTGATCAACAGCTCGCTGCCCACGATGTGGTCGTGTAAGTACGAGGCCGACTCGACGGGGATGTAGCTGTTCTCCGGGTGCTGGACGATCAGCGTCGGCACGCGCACCTCCGCCAGGAGCGAGCGCACGTCGGCGCCGGCGATGCCGCCCAGGATCTTCGACCAGGCGTGCTCCGGCACTCGCCCGAGGATGTCCATGATCGCTCGCGCGTCCTCCGAGCCGTGTCGCGTGCCCAGGATCTCTTCGGTCGCCCTGCCGCGGTCGATGGCGTCGACGCGCAGGAACGACTCGATGACCGCCGGGTTGATTCCGAGGTCGAACTCCGCGTCGTTCATCAGCTTGGGGCTGGTACCCAGCAGAAGCAGTCCCGAGACGCGATCCCGGTGGCGCACCGCGAACGCGATCGCCAGCGGGCCGCCGTCCGCAGCGCCCCAGAGGATCGCGCGCTGCGCGCCCGCCGCGTCCAGCACTGCGCGCAGGTCGCCCATGCTGGCGACGACGCTGTAGCCGCGGTCAGGCGCGGCCGAGAAGCCGAGCCCGCGGCGGTCGTAGAGGATCAGGCGGCAGGACTGGCTGACGCGGTCCCAGTGCTGCGCGATGGCCCGGTCACG
>JBBDNH010000063.1:0-6929 GCA_040877745.1 Dehalococcoidia bacterium | reverse complement strand
CATCAGTCGCTCATCTGGGGCATCGTCGACGCCGAGGGCAATCCGAAGGCGCCGACGGCGGAGACCGTCCTGCACGCCGGCGACGAGGTCGTCGCCGTGACATTGCAGGAGAGTCAGGACGCGCTCCGCAACGCGCTCACAGCACCCTCACCGCAGCGGAGCTTCTAGCTCGCCATGACCCGCCTGGCCTATCTGGGGCCGCCGGGCACCTTCAGCGAAGAGGCCGCGCTCCGCTACAGCCCCAACGCTGATCTCGTACCGCTGGCGAGCGAAGCCGCAGTCGGGGCCGCCGTCGAGGCCGGCGACGCGGACGAGGGTATCCTCGCGGTCGAGAACAGCCTGGCGGGCACCGTCACGCGCACCATCGACGTCCTCGTCCACGACACCAAGCTGGCCATCCGCGCCGAGCTCGTGCTCGCGGTCGAGCTCTGTCTCATCGCCCGGCCCGGCACGGCGTTGAAGGACATCCGCGTCGTCCGTTCGATCCAGGTGGCGCTCGATCAGTGCCAGCGCTTCATCGAGCGCGAGCTGCCCGGCGTGACGCAGGAAGCCTCGCTGTCCACGGCTGCCGCCGTCCGGGAGGTCGCCGGCGTGGCTGGCGCAGCCGCGATCGGCACGGCCAGGGCCGCCGGGCTGCACGGCGCCGAGGTGCTCGCGCGCGGCATCCAGGATAACCCCTACAACAAGACGCGCTTCGTCGCGATCGGCCGCAACGACAGCGAACCGACCGGGCGCGACAAGACATCGATCGCGTTCTCCGTCCCGCACGACAAGCCGGGCACGCTCGTTCAGGTGCTGCACGAGTTCTCCGACCGCGCGATCAACCTGACGAAGATCGAATCGCGGCCGTCGCGCGAGGAGCTGGGCGTCTACATCTTCCTCGTCGACTTGGAGGGCCACCGCAGCGATCCCGAGGTCGCCGCCGCGCTCGCCGCCGCCGAGGCGAAGTCGTTCTTCTTCCGCGTCCTCGGCTCCTATCCACGCTACCACGATGCCTGAGATCCCGGACCTCGAGGCGATCCGCGGCTTCCTGAACGAGCGCCTCCCCGGCCAGCGCATCCAGCGCGCGGAGTTCCTCATCCCTGTCATCTTCCGCGTCCCGAAGGACGAGTTCGTCTCGACGCTGGAAAGCGATGTGTTTGGCGAGACCGGGCGTCGCGGCAAGTTCCTCATCTTCACGCTGGAGAGCGGGCAGCGACTCGTCATCAACGCGATGCTCACCGGTCGCTTCCAGTACCTAGAGCCGAAGACGAAGCGTCGCGCGAAGACCTGCATGGTGCTCGGCCTGCAGAACGGCTGGGAGCTGCGCTACGCGGACGACCGGCTCATGGGCAAGGTCTACCTCGTGCCCGAGGAGCGGCTCTCGGAGGTCCCTCAGTTCAGCGAGATGGGGCCCGATGCGCTCGAGGTCTCCCGCGAGGAGTTCCACGAGCGCATCCGCAAGTTCCGAGGGCAGATTAAGAACATCCTCGTCAACCACCGGTTCGTCGCCGGCATCGGCAACGCCTACGCGGACGAGATCCTCTTCGCCGCGCGGCTGCATCCCTATCGCAAGCGCACGGCGATCCCCGAAGAGGGCATCGACCGTCTCTACGACTCGATCGGTAAGGTGATCGCCTGGGCCACGCCCATCGTCGCGGAGCAGATGCAAGACGAGCTGAACTACGAAGAGCGGCGCGACTTTCTGAAGGTCCACCGCCGGGGCGGCGAGCCGTGTCCGGTCTGCGGCACGCGCATCTCAGAGATCACGGCCGGCCAGCGCCTCACGAACTTCTGTCGCAACTGCCAGCCTGGGTAGGGGTCGCCAGGAATCGGCCGCTAGCCGTAGCCGTCCTGGACCTCCCAGCCGGGGAGGAACTTCCGCCAGCCGTCCTTGCCGTCCAGGTAGCGATAGACCACATAGTAGCTGTTCACTTTGGGCGCGAAAGGCTCGCGTAGGAGCCGCATGCGCGCTTCCTTGGGCGTTCGGCCGGCCTTGCGGTGGTTGCAGGTCTTGCAGGCCGCGGTCAGGTTCTCCCACTCGTGGCCGCCGCCCCGATGCCGCGGCAGCACGTGGTCGAGCGTCAGCTCTCGAGTCTGCTTGCCGCAGTACTGGCAGGTGTATCGGTCGCGGTTGAACACCTCGCGACGCGATAGCCGCATCTGCGGTCGGGGCCGCTTGATCATGTAGACCATGCGGATCACCGACGGCAGCGAGAACACGAATCGCGTCGTCTTGATGCCACCCTCGCCGTGCTCTAGCACCTCGGCCTTGCCCCGGTCGACGAGCACGAAGGCGCGCCGAGCGTTGCACACGTTGAGCGGCTCGTAGTTTTGGTTGAGAACCAGGACGGCCGTATCTATCATCTCTATCGTCCCAGCGATTTCCAGCTATGATATACCAAATTAGCTTCGGGACGGGCAACGACTCCGAGGTGACGTCTTGGCCGTGCAGGCGGGCTAGGGCGGAAATTCGAGCTCAGAGACACGGTCGGAGTAGCGTCCGGCGAAGTACCACCTGCCGTCGAGACGAGTGAAGCCCTGTCCGAACGGCCTGCCCGGCTCCTCGTCGGGCATCGCGTACGACCGCACAAGCTCGAAGCCTGCGCCCGTCCAGTGCCATTGCTCGAGCGCGCCCCGGTCGTGGTGCGTGATCAGGACCTCCGCATCGTCCGTCCACCAGATGTCCTGCCCGCCGATCTCCGCGCCGCGGTTGGCAAAGAGATCGTACGCAACCGGGTTCGCCCAGTCGCTGTCGTACCGGACGATGGCAGATTTCTTCGCGTTCTCCGGCTCGAATGAACCGCAGCCGGAGAAGATCACCCACCAGTGGCCGTCGTGCCGGGTGACGCCCTCCGGGAACATGTAGCCGTCGTGCGCGATGTCGGCCTCCTGCACGATCTCCAGGGTCGCCGGATCGTACGCAACCACGTGCGACCAGTCCGAGCCATGGCCGCGCACGGTGACGTACAGCAGCCCGTTGACGACCTCTCCCGAGCTGAAGCGGTACTTGTCGCCATATGCATCCAGGTTGGAGTCGACCAGCTCGCCGGTGTCGATGAGGTACGTGCGGATCTGGTTCCGCGTCCCGGTCGGCGTCTCGCTCGTCAGCAGGAACCAGTGTATGCCGTCCGTCGCGACGCCCTGCCAGGCGGCATCGTCGGGCAGGCCGGACAGCGCGTCGCCGGCGAGCTTCATCGCTGGGGCGTCCGCGGTCCGGCGGGGCGTGACGTAGTCGTTGTAGCAGGCCTCCGCTGGCCTGGGGAAGACGCGTGGGTAGGCCACCGTGACCGTCGCGACCAGCACGAGCATGGCTGCGCCAAACACCGCGACAAGCAGTCGAAGCGGGCTACCCTCTCGCTGCAACATCACGATCGCTCAGCCGCCGACTCGATGCTGGCTTGAGTCTGGCCCTGGCTGGCGCAGGACGTCAGCAGCGCTTGCGGGACATCGGCCGCCGGTAGCGCCGCGAACACGAAGGCCTCGTCGGCGATCTGCGCGACCTCACGGAAGAAGCGGCGATCGCGGAACGGCGCCATGCCCTCCTGCCACCACGGCATCGTGTCGACCCCGACGGGCGAAAGGATGGGGTCGATACGCTCCGCGCGGGTGGTCCACAAGAAGGTCTTGGGTGTCCAAACGACGAAAAACTCGGGCGCGCCTGATCCCACGCCGGTCGCCTCGATAAAGCGGCGCTCGCGAGCGGGCTCCGTGCCCGCAAGCGAGGCCAGGCTCGCGTAGGCGGCGCAGCCGCTGGGAGCGCCGAGCACGGCTTCCTTGAGGAACGTCATCTGCTCGCGACCGGCGGGGCTCATCTCTTCCAGCAGAAACGTCCGCTCCGCGATCGCGACCCCGTTGCCGAGCGAGGTCAGGAGCAGCATCGTTTGGCTGTCGCTGACGATGCGCGCATGCTCGCCGGTTTGCTCCTGCACCCAGTCGCCAAGCTCGTACTCGACGCTGGAGACCTCCGGAAAGACCGTGACTCGCGGGGAGTACGAGGCGCTCTGGAGGAACGGCACCACGAAGGACGGCAGCGCGACCGCGACCATCGCGAGCTGCGCCACGTGCCGAAACGCGGTCGAATCGTCGCCACGGCGTCGGACGAGGCGGCTCACCACCGTGCCGGTATTGAGCGCACCTGCCACGACAAGAAGTGCGATGAATGGTGTGAAGCTCTTGTTTAGGCGGTAGGCGAACGGATCGGGAAGGAAGTAGCAGGCGAACATCACCGCCGCAGCCATCACCGCGGCCCTGCCGTACGCCTCGCGCTTCCGTACCAGGAAGCCGCCGATGCCCAGCAGCATCAGCACCAGCACAACCGGTGACAGCGTGAGCGTGAGCAGGTCCACCTGCCAGACGAAGTTCGCCGAGAAGGTCTCGTACGTGGAGCCGAAGACCGACGACGAGAGCGAAAAGTCCTCCGGAAATGTGAGGATGCCTGTGTACTGAACGAGGAAGAACGCTCCAACGGCCGCGCACAAGCCCAAGGCGAAGGCCCGGTCCGCGCGCAAGCCGCGCGCCGTCAGGGCGAGCCCGTACACGATGAGCGCCGTGAGGAACATCGGGCCTTCGAACACGTGGAAGACCTGGAACCCCACGACCACCGCGAACAATGCAGGCAGTCCGCTCCAGCCCCAGCGGCGCTTGTTCGCGGTCGCGAGGCCGAAGGCGAGGACTGCGGCAGCCCCCAGCATCAGCAGCACGCGAGCATCCTGCCCAAACACGCCCAGGCGGTAGGCGTTCATCGCCACGAACAGCACCGCGACGCAGCCCTGCAGCGCAATCAGCGCCTCGGCCTTCGCCCGAGGGCGGGCGTCCTCTGCGGTGACGAGCTGATGCACCAGATACAGCCCCAGCGGGAGGAGCGCGAACAGGATCGTGTTCGAGCGCACGACGATGGGCGTTGCGCTGTAGAAGAGGGGCTCCACAGGCAGAAAGGCGCCGATTGCCGCGACCAGCACGGCCGTCGTCGGGCTCCCCGTCACCGCGTTCGCCCACAGGAAGAGCCCCACACCAAACGCCGCGAAGAGCAGGAAGGGCCCCATCCACAGCAGCGAGATCGGCTCCGCGCCGTAGAGCTGCGACACAATCGCGAGGAGCGAAACGAGCGCCGGCCCATGGGAGGGATTGTCCAGATCGAAATAGCCCTGCTCGATCAGTCGCAGGGCCGGCTGCGTGAAGTGGAGCGCGCCCACAACGTTTCCAGTCAGCTGCGGGAACTCCGCGTAGCGCGCGGCGATGGCCTTGGGCGCGATCGACAGCAGCACGACCGGCGTCAACGCCAGCGCGAGCGGCCCCACCGCCCCGAAGCTCGTCGGGCGGCCTCCCTTCGCTCGCAACGCGACGAGGCTCGCCAGCGCCAGAGCCAGCGCGATCAGTCCGAGCTGCCGGAGGAGCAGGGCCAGGCCCGCCAGATGCAGGACAACAGCGAGCGCCGCCAGCACGAGACTGCCCAGCAGCCAGCCGACCAGCGCCCGGCCGAATCCATCGAGCGCCGGGACGTGGTTCAGGACGGGCACGAGCCGCATCGCTGCCGAACCGACCAGCAGGGGAATGACGGCCAACGCCGGCAACGCGAGGGCGGCCCGGGCGGCCTCAGGCATCGGCAGCCACGCGGCGGCCGCGATTGTGGCCAGAAGGTACCCGCCAAGCGCTCCCGCGAGCGGCAATGTCGGGACACGCCCGGCCATCCGCCGCGGGATCAGGCCGGCGGCGGTCTTGCTGGTCAGCACGTTGCGCCTGGCCTGGTAGCGAGTGCGTTTGACGTCATCGTTCGATCCTGCGCACAGCATCGTCCGGCTGGCCGATGCGGCGGCCTGATCTAATGGTCGGCAGGGGAAAGGAGGGTCGGGAACCTAGGGAGAACGGAGAGGGCGGGCGTGCCAGACAGGTCCAGCCTGACGAAGAACGGAGGATGGCAGCTACGCCGCGGCCGCGGGCGGGCGCGGTAGCTGCTCGGGCCTACGCCGGCGCTTCCATCGGCGTGACGGAGAGCGCTAGCTTCTCGTGCCGCCGGACGATGTCGAGCTGCTGTGCCACGCCCGCGCGCTCCGAGGTCAGCAGCCGGTGTAGGTCGTCGATGCTCGCGACCGGCTGGCCCTCTAACCCGACGATGAGGTCGCCGTCGCGCAGCCCGGCCCTGTCGGCCGGCCCGCCGCGCTCGACCGACGACACGAGGATGCCGCTCTCAGTGCTCAGCTCGTATCGCCGCGCGCGCGCCGGCTCGAATTGCACGTTCTGGCCGGCGACGCCGATGTAGCTGCGCCGCACGCGGCCTTCGCGGATGAGCTGCGTCACCACCCACTTCGCCGTGTTGATCGCGATGGCGAAGCTGATGCCCTGCGCGGGCAGGATGATCGCCGTGTTCACGCCGATCACCTCGCCCCTTGATGTCACCAGCGGCCCGCCGGAGTTGCCCGGGTTGAGCGGCGCGTCGGTCTGGATCACGTCGTCGATCAGCCGCCCCGAACGCGCCCTCAGCGAGCGCTGGAGCGCGCTCACCACGCCTGCCGTCACCGTGTGCTGGAACCCGAACGGGTTGCCGATCGCGACGACGAGCTGCCCCGGCCGGATCGCCTGCGAGTCGCCCAGGGCCGCCGGCACGAGCTCCGTCGCGTCGATGCGAACGACGGCGAGGTCGGTGTGCGGGTCGTCGCCCACCTTGCGGGCGGGGAGCTGCCGGCCGTCCGGCAGGGCGATCTCGATCCGCTCCGCCTCGTGCACGACGTGGCTGTTCGTAATGACGAAGCCGTCCGGCGTGAAGATGAAGCCGGAACCGCTGCCGCCGTCGCGACCGCGTCCGCGGCTTCCGTTGCGCCGCCGCCCGCGCACATCGATCTTGACCACCGACGGCTTCACCCGGTCGACGGCGCTGATCACGGCGCGCGAGTACGCGTCCAGCAGCTCGACGTCGTGGCCGTCTGCCGGCGAGGGCGGGGACTCGCCGGCAG
>JBBDNH010000062.1:0-6943 GCA_040877745.1 Dehalococcoidia bacterium | reverse complement strand
CGCCGCGACGTCGTGCGCCTCCAGCTCGTCCAGCACGTTGAGCGCCAGCAGGTCGAAGCGCTGGCTCTCCAGCACGCGGCGCATCTCCGCCGCGTCGGCCGCCTGCTGGTAGGAGTGGCCCGCGTCGTCCAGGCCGGCCGCCATCGAGCGTCGCCAGCCCTGGTCGCGCGCGTAGAGCGCGATGTGGCCGTGCGTGGTGCGAATCCGTGTGCCGTTCGTTGCGACCATATCGAGCTCTCCTACGTCGCTGTCGCGATGGCGGGCCGGTAACGACCGCCGCGCGTCTCGAATGTCGTGCTGCGCGCCAGCGCCGCGCTGCGGATCAGCGCGCCGCTGGGTACCAGCGCGCCGAGCCTCGCCGCCAGCTCTCGCCGCGAGACCGGCGCCGCGAGCACGGTGTCCGCGCCGGCCTCCAGCCAGCGCACGATTGCTTCGGGGTCGGGCTGTTCGAGGATGACGGCGACGGGAACACCGGCGAGCGCCGTCTGCGTGTCGCCCGGCTCCGTCGATCGGCCCGCACGGACGACCGCCAGGCCGTACGTCCGCTGGGCGATAGCCTCGGCTGCGGTCGCGGCGTCGTGGGCCGTCGTGACGTCGTAGCCGCAGCGGGCGAGCTGTTCGCTCAGCCGCGCGTCCGGCGTCTCCGAGCAATCGAGGAACAGAACGTGACGGGCCATCCCCAACCTCCAGCACTAGCCTTCCCTTGCCACTTTCCAGGATAAAGGCGAAACGAGAGTATGGAAATAGAAAACCGGAATAAAAGTGGTTAGAATACTCTGAGGGAATTGTTAGAGGCCGCCGCGCTTGCCCGGCGCCGACGCCGCGCCTACGCGGCGCTTATGCGCTGCCCGCGGCGGCGACGCGGCGCATGGGCATCGCCGGCGCTTCCCGGCGCGCGGCGCAGTCCGGCTCCAGCCGGTAGCCGACGCCCCACTCGCTCAGGATGAGCTGCGGGTTCGTCGGGTCGTCCTCCAGCTTCTCGCGCAGGTAGCGAATGTAGAGCCGGAGGTAGTGGCGCGAATCGACGTACTCCGCGCCCCAGACGCGCGACATCAGCGTCTGGTGCGTGAGCACGTTGCCCGGCGCGGAGGCGAGGCAGGAGAGCAGACGGAACTCGATCGGCGAAAGGAACGCCGTGCGGCCCGCGCGCTCGACGGAGTGGTCCGCGCTCGACAGCGTGAGCGCGCCGACGCGACGTGTCGCGTCCAGCTCGCCCTCACGGCGCGAGCGGCGCAGCAGCGCCTCGATGCGCGCCGCCAGCTCGCGTCCGCCCATGGGCAGCACGAGGTACTCGTCGATGCCCGCGGCGAACGCGCGCGCGACGAGCAGCTCCTCGCCGCGTTCCGAGAGCACGAGCAGCGGGCCGCCGGTCGCGTCCCGGACTGACTCGCAGCTTTCGAGCAGGCGCTTCTTGTCGGCCGGCGGCGCCAGCACGGTGAGGTCAGGCTCTAGCTCTTCGACCCAGCGTCCGGCGAGCGCCGTAGCCGGGCAGGAGATCACTTCGTACCCCACGGTAGAGAGCGTGGCCACCAGGTCTCGCGCCTGGTCGGCCTGGCTGTAGAGGAGAAGGATGCGCGCCTTCGCCTGGCCGTCTGCTGTTCCGTCCATGGAACGACTCGCTCCACCCATGCCCTGCCTCCTTGCGATCGGCCCTCGAGAGAGAGGGCCAATAGCTGAGTCCCGACGCGTCTTGCGTCCTTCCCCCGAAAGACGGCCACCGTGAGCGCGAAGAAGGGAGCCCCAGCACCCCAGATACCATACTCTTGATACTGGAAATGAATTGCCGGAGTCAAGCTACGGTCGAAGCTGCAGATACGAGCGCGAATCTACCTCACGCTTCGGTAAGGGCGGTTTTCGCATTCAGGATCGCCCTCATTCCGCCGATATACGCACAGGGGCGTACTTCGTCCCCTGGAGGTCTCATCGTGCTCCGTCGCATGCTCGTCCCAATCGATGGCACCCGCAGCTCGACGTCGGTCGTTCCGTACGCGGCCGAGATCGCCAAGCGCCTGGGCTGTCGCGTGGACATCCTGCTCGTGGAGCCGGAGGAGGGCGCGGAGATGCCCCATCCCCTCCACCACCACCACGACGAGAACGGCGGCGCGGATGCCGTACCGGCGCCTGAGGAGATCCATCAGGCGAACAAGCGTCACGTCCGCCACCACGCCGAGGAGTTCGAGGCGCTCGGCGTCGAGGCGAGTAGCCATGTTCGTATCGGTGTGCCGGTCGATGAAATCCTGCAGACCGCGCTCGACCTCCGCTGCGACCTGATCGCGATGGCGACGCGGCACCGCGGCCGCTTCGCCCGGCCCGACTCCACCAGCGTCGCCGAAGAGGTCGTCTGGCGCTCGCGGCTTCCCGTGCTCCTCGTCGCCGAAGGCTAGGCGGCTGGGCCGCGTCCCTTCTGTTACACTGGCTTCGAAACTCGAGCCGAACGCTCGCGTGAGGGCATGGCCAGCACCCAACCCGACCCCGAGGCGATCAAGCCGCTCTTGCGCGACATCGGCCAGGGGCCGACCCGCGGCCGCTCGCTCACGCGTGGCGAAGCCCGCTCCTGCCTCGACCTGATCCTGGATGGTCGCGCGACGCCGGCCCAGGCGGGCGCCTTCCTCCTCCTCCAGCGCTACAAAGGCGAGACGCCGGACGAGCTGCTCGGCTTCGTCGACGCCGTCCGCGCCCGCCCCACGACGCGGCTGCTCGACCTCCAGCTCGAAGGCCTGCTCGACGTCGGCAGCCCGTACGACGGCCGGCTGCGCAACATCGTCGTCAGCCCGGCGGCGTCGATCGTCGCGGCTGCGTGCGGCGTGCCGGTGCTGCTCCACGGCGAGCCGGGCGTCGCGCCAAAGCACGGCGTCACGATCGGCGACGTCCTCGATGCGCTCGGCGTCCCGACGGACCAGCCTCCGGAGCAGGTCGAGCACAGCGTCCGCGAGCTGGGCATCGGCTACCTGCGGCAGTCTCGCTTCGCGCCGGACCTCGCGGCGATCACGTGGCTGCGCGACGAGATCGCGCTGCGCAGCCCGCTCAACATGGTGGAAAAGCTCTACGACCCGGGCGGCGCGCCCTTCCACGTGATCGGCCTGACGCACCTGCCCTACCTGGAGAAGCTCGGCGGCGCGCTCGCGGGGATGGGCTTCCGCAAGACCGCGCTCGTCCAGGGCCTGGAGGGCAACGAGGACCTGCCGACGAACCGCGCCGCGCGCGTCATCGAGTTCGAGAGCGCCGGCGACGGCGAGGCCACCCAGCGCGAGTATCGCCTCAGCGCCGCCGAATTCGGGCTCACGCCCGCGTCCGCGGACGACCTCGCCCCCGGCGATGGCGCCGATCGCAGCGCGCAGCTCGCGCTCGACGTCCTGCGGCGCAGCGCGTCCGATGCCTGGCGCGACCTCGTGGTCTACAACGCCGCGTTCCGCATCCACCTCGCCGCCCGCGCGAACGACCTCGCCGCGGGCATCGCCCAGGCGCGCGAGGCGATCGACAGCGGCCGCGCGCTGGAGCTGCTGGAGCGCTGGCGAACGTAGGAGTTGTGTGCCGGCGCTCTCCTGTCATGCTGAGCCCGACCGCCGGAGGCGGGCGGTGTCGAATTATCTTCCTGCCCCGAGCACCGGCCACTCCCCAGCGGTTGCGAGGGTTACGGACGGAGAGCAGGCTGTTTGCCCTCGCGGGGCGACAGATTCCTCGCTTCGCTCGGAATGACAGCTTCGGCGGGCCGCCATGGATAGCGGTCGCGCGCTCGAGCTGCTGGAGCGCTGGCGAACTTAGTCGGGGTGCCATGCCGCCGACTTCAGTCGGCGGTAGAGAGTCGAAGCTCTTCCTCGCCGGTCGCGCGCAGGACCTCCCCACCGCGATCGCCCAGGCGCGCGAGGCCATCGAGAGCGGCCGCGCGCTCGATCTGCTGGAGCGCTGGCGAACGTAGGAGTTGTGTGCCGGCGCTCTCCTGTCATGCTGAGCCCGACCGCCGGAGGCGGGCGGTGTCGAAGCATCTTCTCGCTCTGAGCACTGGCCACTCCCCAGCGGGTAACGGGACACGAACGTAGAGCAGCTTGTTCGCCCTCGCGGGGCGTCGGATTCCTCGCTTCGCTCGGAATGACAGGTGCGGCGCGAAGCGATCGATAGCGGCCGCGCGCTGGAGCTGCTGGAGCGCTGGCGAGGCGGGGTGGGGATGCCATGCCGCCGACTTCAGCCGGCGGTAGAGAATATCCACCCTTCACATTCCTCGCCCAGTCCTCCATAATCGAAGCGTCATGGCCAACGAAGAGCACCTCGCCCTCGTGCGCAGCGGCGCCGAAGCGATCAACGCCTTCGCGCAAGCGAACGAGAACGTCGCGCTCGACCTCACGGACGCGGATCTGCGCGGCCTCGACCTGCGCAACGCGTATCTCCAGTACGCCAAGCTCGCGAACGCGGACCTCCAGGACGCCGATCTCACGAACGCGCGACTCAACTCGGCCGACATGCGCGGCTGCAATCTGCGCGGGGCGACGCTCTGCGGGGCGAACATGCACAAAGCGGTGTTCACGGGCGCCGACCTGCGTGGCGCGCGCTTCTCGGCCATCGGCGTGGGCAACCAGCGCGTCTGCATCGCGCCGGCTTCGTTCGAGGGCGTGCGCTGGGAGCGCGAGGAGCTGGAGCGCATACTGGAGCTGATCAACCTCAATCCGGACTGGGAAGTCCGCTACCAGATCGTCTCGCGCGAGTAGAACCCGTTTCCCTCTAGTCGCCACTTCGTCTACACTCGTGGCAACCGCGGCAGGGATGAGCGTCGGGGAGCGACCTTGACCACCGTCACACGACCAGTCGAGACCGCAGCGCCGGAAGCGGCCGCCGTGGCGGCTTGCGCGCTCTGCGGCGGATCGAGCAGCAAGCGGGTCCTCGACGCGAAGCAGCGCACGGTCGTCGAGTGCCGGGACTGCGGCCTGCGCGCGCTCAGCCCTATGCCCACGCTGGGCGACATGGTGGGCATCAACGCGGAGACCGTTCACCCCTTCTTCAACGCCTGCCTCGAGGACGAGGCTTCGTATCGCGCCTACTTCGACCGCAAGCTGGACGACCTGCAGCGCTATCAGCGCTCGGGGCGCCTGCTCGACGTCGGGTGCGGCGCCGGCTTCTTCCTTGACGCCGCGCGAACGCGCGGCTACAGCGTCGCCGGCGTCGACCTCTCGCCCGTCCCCGCGGCCTACGCGCAGGACGCGCTCGGCCTCGATGTCGCTGTGAGCAGCCTCTACGCCTACGAGGCGCCCAGCGACGCCTTCGACGCCGTCACGATCTTCCAGACGATCGAGCACGACCCCGACCCCGCGGCGCTCTGCGCGGAGCTCTATCGCATCGTCGCTCCCGGCGGCGTCCTGATGGTCACGACGCCCGCCGCCGATGGCTTCGTCGCGCGCGCGATGGGCAAGCGCTGGTTCGGCTATCGCAACGTCGAGCACGTATCGTTCTTCTCGCGACGCAGCCTGCGCTTCGCGCTGGAGCGGGCGGGCTTCGAGATCGTCTTCCTCGACGTCGAGCACGGTAAGCGGCTCTCGATGAAGTACGTGCTCAACAGGCTGATCAACTACTACTACGACCATCGCGCGTTCCTAAGGAACGGCCTGCGCATCCTCCACCCCGCGCTGCTCCTGCTCGGCATGGTGCCGCTCTTCGAGCCATGGGCGCACCTCTACGTCTTAGCGCGCAAGCCCGAGGCCGGCGTGCCGCCCGAGTTCCGGAGCGCCAACGGCCACTCCGGCTGACGCCTGCCATGCGCGCGCTCTCGCTGCCGGCGATCGCGAGGCCCCAGTGGCGCATCGAGGCCGTGCGCGCGAGGGCGCTCGCGTCGCCGCTCGTGCTCTGGCTGAGCGCTATCACGCTGGCCGGGCTCGCGCTGCGGCTCTTCTGGGTCTTCTACACCGACACCATCCCGCTCGGCGGCGACCCGCACTGGTACTACGTCGTCGGCATTAACGTCGCGAAGGGCTTCGGCTTCGTCGCATCGCGCAACGAGCTGTGGGAGATCCCCGGCCCCGGCCAGCCGACGGCCTTCTGGCCGCCGGGCTATCCGTTCGCGCTGGGCGCGCTCTTCAAGCTCGGCGGCGTGAGCATCACGTCGGCGCAAGTGCTGAACGCCGTCCTGAGCGCGCTCACCATCCCGATCGTCTACGCGCTCGGCCGCGAGCTCTTCAGCCGCAACGTCGGGCTCGTCTCGGCCGGATTGTTCGCGCTCTTCCCGAACGTCATCTTCGGCGTGCCGCTGCTCTTCCCGGAGCCGCTCTTCGGGCTGATCTTCATCGGCGCGCTCTGGCTGCTCGTCGCGCGTCTCGGTAAGCCGGACGAGGCTCGTTGGGCCGTCGCGGGCTTCGGGCTGCTCGCCGGCCTGGCGATGCTCACGCGAGGGCAGGGCGCGGTGCTGCTCCCGATCGCCGCGATCTACTGGCTCGGACGCTCGGGCTGGCGGCCGGCGCTCGGCGGCACGGCGATCGCCACGCTCGCCGCCATCGCGATCATCGCGCCGTGGACGGCGCGGAACGCGGTCGAGCTGCGCGCGTTCATCCCCATCTCGACGAACTCCGGCGCGGCGCTGCGCGTCGGCCACAACGAGGATTCGATCGGCACGACGAAGTGGACGCGCGAGGAGATCGACGGCTTCCGCATGTGGGAGTCGCCCTACCGGCCCGAGTGGGAGGTCACCGGCTATCGCGAGTACACCGACCGCGCGATCGACTACGCGCTCACGCACCCCGTGCGCGAGGTCGAGCTTTCGGGGCTGAAGATCTACCATCTCTATCGCTCCGATTCCACGCAGATCCCGTTCCTCACAACGCTCGGCGCGACGCCGCTCCGGCCTGCGGGGCTGGAGGACGCGATGCGCCTGCTGCTCGACTATGCCTGGTACGCGCTCGCGTTCGCCGCGACGCTCCTGCTGCCGTTCTGGGTCCGCCGCGACGCGAACGGCCTGCTGCTGGTC
>JBBDNH010000061.1:0-1332 GCA_040877745.1 Dehalococcoidia bacterium | reverse complement strand
GGGGCCACGCCCCCGCGCCGCGCGGCCACCTCGCCGAGCTCGACGATGGTGCCGACGGGCTCGTGGCCGGGGATGAGCGGGAAGGGGAGGCCGGGCATGATGCCCTGGTACTGCTCGTAGTCCGAGCCGCAGATGCCGCACGCGTCGATGCGCAGCAGGCCCTCCTCCGGGCCGATGCGCTCGGGCAGCGGGAGCTCGCGCAGCTCCAGCGCGCGCGCGCCGGTCTGGACGATGGCGCGGGTGTGAGATGGGCGGTCCGGCATGCTGCCATTCTACGCGCCCGCGGCGTAGGAGCGCGCGGCTTGCGCGGCCCCCCTTGTCATTCTGAGCGCAGCGAAGAATCTAGCCCCTCGTCGAACCAACCATCTGCGAGATCCTCCCAGCGTGGGTTGGCCTCCCGTATGAGCTCGATCTTCTTCCTGCGAAGCCAGCCTTTGAGCTGCTTCTCTCGCTCGATGGCTGACGATGGATCCGGGTAGTCCTCGTAGTAGACGAGGCGGTCCATCTTGTATCGCCTCGTGAACCCGTCCAGAGTCGCGGTCCGGTGTTCCCAGACGCGGCGCTCGATGTCGTTGGTGACGCCAATGTACAGCGTCCCCGACTTGTTCGTCATCATGTAGGTGTAGTAGGTGCGTCGAGGGCCCTTCATGTCAGAATGGATGCCCCGTTACGTCCGGGCGGCGAGTCGGACATTGAGCCTCGAAGGGCCAGATGCTTCGCTTCGCTCAGCATGACAAGGTGCGCGCTCCAGTCTCCAGCAGAACGTCCAGACTTCCCGCTCGCTCATCGAACCTCCGGCAGTAGCTCGAGCTGCGGCCACCAGTAGCGAAGCGATGGCGCGCTGCCGCCGCCTTCCGGCGAGGTGCTGCGCCCCACGACACGCCCGCCGAGGGCATCGTAGAAGCGCTGGGCGTTGGCGTTGCCCTCCAGCACCCAGAGGTAGAGGCCAAGCTCGGAACCGAGCGCCTGCACGCGCGCGGCTGATTCCACGACGAGCTTCGTGCCGATACCGGAGCGCTTCAGCTCGGGACGGACGTGCAGGTTGTCGAGCAGCGTGCCCCACTCAGGGTCTTCGTCGATGAACGAGTGCGCGAAGCCGGCCAGCTCGCCGTTCTGCTCCGCAAGCAGCGTGACCGTGTGCGACAGGTACTCCGCGTCGCCGAACCGCTTCGCCCAGAGCGTCGCGCGGTCGTCGACGACGTCGTTGTCGAGGAACTCGTCCGGCAGCATGCCGCGGTAGGCCGTGCGCCAGCTGTCCGCATGGAGCGCCGCGATGGCCTGGGCGTCGGAAGGCTGGGCGAGGCGAAGGCGGATGTGGGCGATGTTGGTCAT
>JBBDNH010000060.1:0-6959 GCA_040877745.1 Dehalococcoidia bacterium | reverse complement strand
CCGGGCCCGATGGCCCGGTGGGATCGTATCCCTGCCTCGGATCGGCAGTCAAGCAGAGCTGGTTGTGCGGAAGCTAGGCGGCCCGAGTGGAACGCAGCTGACCCCAGGATCGGATCGCGTCGCTGCCGGCGGCCTTGGCGTCGTACATCGCCTCGTCAGCGTGATGGCCCAGGACGCCAATCGTTTGGCCGTCGTCCGGGTAGCTGGCGATGCCGATGCTGACCGTGAAGAAGGGACGCGTGCCGTCGGCTTCGTCCTGCGTGAGCGCGTGTTCCAGCGTCTGCTGGATGCGCTGCGCAAAGATCTGCGCGTCCGCGCCGCCCACGTCTTCGAGGCCGATCTCGAACTCGTCGCCGCCCATGCGACAGACCACGCCCTGGTCGCCCACGAGCTCCTGCAGCACGCGAGCGAACTGCAGCAGCGCCGCGTCCCCGGTCTCGTGGTTGAACGAGTCGTTGATCGACTTGAACTTGTCGAGGTCGAGCACGAGCACCGAGAAGCGGCCGCTGCCGTTCCTCGCGGCGGCGAGCCGTTCCTCGATTGCGGCGATGCCCGCGCGCCGGTTCAGAAGGCCGGTCAGCGGATCGTGGCTGGCGGCCACCTTAAGCAGCTCCTCCGCCCGCTTGCGCTCCGTGATGTCGAACGCCGTACCGAGCACGGCAGGCTGGCCTTCGAAGTCGATCCGTCCCGCAGTGAAGTCCACCCAGCGCTCTTCTCCGGCCTTCGTGAGGAGCTTGACCTCGTAGCCTGGAGGCACGTCGTCGCCGTCCTGGCGGGCCATGCCGCGCTCCTTGACCAAGTCTCGCTGCTCCGGATGGATGACCTCCCAGAAGTTCATGGATAGCAACTCCTCGCGCGAGTAACCCGTCATCATCTCCGCTGCCGAGTTGACGTAGCGCATCCTCGTCCCCTGGAAGATGAACGTCGCGGCGGCCACGGTCTCGGCCATGGCGCGGAACTTGCTCTCGCTCTCCCGCAGCGCGGCCTCGGCCTGGTGTCGCTCGATCGCAATGCCGGCGATGCCAGTCGCGATCTCCACGATCTGGCCGCTGCGGGCGTCGGGGCCGCGCGGTTCGCGGTAGTAGAGAGCGAACGTGCCCAGGACGGCGCCCGACGTCGAGAAGATGGGCGTCGACCAGCATGCCCGGAGGTCGTTCGCCAGGGCAAGATCGCGGTAGTCCTCCCAGAGCGGGTCGCGCTCGATGTCCGTCACGACGACAGGCTGTCGCCTGTACGCCGCCGTGCCGCACGAGCCGGCGTTCGGCCCGACCGGTACGCCGTCTTTCAGGGCGGCCGTGAACGACGGCGGGAGGCTGGGGCCGGCGATCGGCACCACCCTGGCCCCGTCTGGGCTCACCAGACAGACCCCGCACAGCATGTCCTCGGTCTGATCTTCGACGAAGAGGACGAGGGCATCCAGGAGCCGGTCCAGCGGGGCGCCAATGGCGATCATCTCCAGGACACGGCGCTGCCCCGCGATGAGCGACTCCGCCTGGCGCCGTTCCGTGACGTCCGTCGCGACGCCGATCACCCCTGTTGTAGTACCTTCGGCGTCGACGATCGGTGACAGGCGTGTCTCGAAGACGACGTTGCCGGCGTCGACGACGGCTGTGCTCTCCTCGCCCTTCAGCGCTCGCGCGATCGCGTCGTGAACGTCGGGCGCCCCCTGGAACATCTCCAGCGCCGACCGCCCCAGGAGCTGTTCGGGAGTAACGCCCAGGTCGTCGAGGCTCTTGCCTTCTGCAAGCGTAACGACGCCCTCGCGATCCAGCGCGATCAAGACCACGGGCGCGTTCTTCGTCACCGTGCGCAGGCGCTCCTCACTCTCGCGCAGGGCGGCGTTCGATCGCTCCAGCTCCGCCGTGCGTAGCTGGACGCGCTCCTCCAGTTCCTCGTTGGCGCGCTGGAGCGCGCTTCGCGCGTCGAGAAGGTCGTCCTGTGTACGAACGGCGGAGTCGCGCTCGCGACGCAACTGCTGGCCGACCCAGTTCATCCAGAGGAAAAGGCTGAGAAACACGCCCAGGGCGCCGATGAGCGTCGTCGCGACAAAGCGCCCGTCGCTGTAGCGCAGGGCGCCCTGCTCCAGATACTCGTAGTGCGGAACCGCGCCGGTCGCTTCCAGGATGATCAGCGCCGCGAACGCCAGACAGGCGCCGCTCGTGTAGAAGAGCCCGCGCCTTAGGTCGAGGAACGTGTTAGCGAACGCAAGCCCGAAGATGTAGGCGAACGCCCCCAGCCAGGAGATCCCTCCCAGGAAGTAGACGATCGTCGTGTGAAAGACGATCTCGCACGCCAGCATGCCGTACTGCGCCAGCTCGACGGAGCGCGCGTTCGGAAGCACGAACACGATCCGCCAGTAGGCGATGAAGAACGTCATCTCCGCCAGCAGGACGAAGAGGAACGGAACGGGCATGGGCATCTGCGCAACCCAGAGGACGAACCAGAGGGCGACGAAGAGACCTACTACCACGAGCCGGGCCAACGCCTGCGGCGTCTGCTCGCGGCGCTTGGCGTCAAGGCGGCTAAGCGTCTCTACTGCTTGCACTATCTGGCGTCAACGCTCCTCTGTATATGTATCGGCAATACGGAGGACCTCGTTGACAGGCGCGTAATCGGGGAATCGAACGTGAACGTGTAGGGATACGTCGTAAGCTTGACGCTTCTTATGTCGTGCCCTATGCTGCCTTCGCCCATGCAGGCCGAACTCGTCTCGATTGGTACGGAACTCCTCCTCGGCGAGATCCTCGATACCAATGCACACTACCTGTCCGCTCAACTGCCTCCGATGGGCGTCGACCTCTATTACATCTCCAAAGTCGGCGATAACATCGACCGGCTAAGCGAGGTGCTCGACCGCGCCTGGAGCCGCTCTGACCTCGTCATCACCACCGGCGGCCTCGGTCCGACGGAGGACGACCTCACGCGCGAGGCGATCGCCCGCGTGCTCGGCGAAGAGCTCGGCGTCGACCCTGATCTCGAACAGCAGCTCCGCGACTTCTTCGCGCGTCGGGGCGTCGTGATGCCCGAGCGCAACGTGAAGCAGGCGATGCTCATCGCGTCCGCGCGCGCCATCCCGAACCCGCGCGGTACAGCGCCAGGCTGGTGGGTCGAGCGACAGGGTCGCATGATCGTCGCCATGCCCGGGCCGCCCGTGGAGATGCAGCGCATGTGGGAGAAGGAGGTCGCGCCGGAGCTGGAGCGCCGCGGTGGCCGGCGCTCTGTCCTGGTCACGCGCACGCTGAAGACCGCGGGCATGGGAGAGGGCAACGTCGACGAGCTCGTGAGCCCGCTCCTGAAGTCGCGCAACCCAAGTATCGGCGTCTACGCTCGGGCGGACGGCATCCAGCTGCGCATCGGCGCCAAAGCGGCGTCGCAGGAGGAGGCGCGCGGGCTCATTGAGCCGTTCGAAGCCGATATGCGCCGCCTGCTGGGTGACATCGTCTGGGGCGCCGACGACGATACGCTGGAGAGCGTCATGGGCGATATGCTGCGCGCGCGCGGCCTCACGCTATCGACCATGGAGTCGTGCACCGGAGGTTTGCTGGCGAACACGATCACCAACGTGCCGGGCAGCTCGGCCTACTTCCGGGGCGGGCTGATCGCCTACGCGACCGAGCTGAAGGTCGAGTGGGGCGTCGATCAGGCCGTGATCGATGAGCACGGCGCCGTGAGCGCCGAGTGCGCGCTGGAGATGGCGCGCGCGGTCCGCGCCCGCCTGGCGACCGACGTCGGGATCGGCATCACGGGCGTCGCGGGGCCGGACCCGCAGGAGGACAAACCACCGGGCACCGTCCACGTGGCCATCGACGCCTCGTTCTCCGCGCCGCAGATCATCAGCTACCAGTTCGCGCAGGACCGCGAGGCCGTGAAGCGCCGCGCCGTCACGACCGCCCTCGCGCTCGCTCGACGCACGCTCGCCGCGCCGGGCAGCTAATCGCCATTGCGCCACCTCACGCCCCGGCGATTCACCGTACTCTCGCTCGCGATGCTGGCGTTGACCCTCGCCGCGTGCGGCGGTGGAGGGCCGCCGCCCGAGCCGACAGCCACCGTGACCGCCAGCTCGACGCCGATCCCGCCGCCCGCGACGGCCACGGCGGAACCGAGCCCGACCGCGGTTCCGACGCCTGACGCTACCATCGAGGCCGAAGCTCGCTGCCCGGATCCGTACCCAGGCGGAGCGCCCTACGAGTCTGAGCCGGGCCAGCCGATCCGCCTGCAGCCGTTGGGCACGCCGCCGGCCCTGGTGCCCTTTCAGCCGATGTCCTTCCGGCGCGATGCCGCGCTGGAGAGCATCGTCCGTACCACGCTGGGCCGGGACGACGAGCACTTCGCGGTGTACATCAAAAACCTCGCGGACGGCCGCGGCATCAGGATCGACGACGAGCGCCAGTTCTACGCTGCCAGCCTCTTCAAGACCTGGGTGATGCTGGAGGCGTTTCACCAGCGCCAGGCCGGCCTGATGGACTTCGCTGAGACCTACATCGTCTCCGACTATTACGCCGCGCTCGGCCTGAACCCTGGCGAGCTTTCGCCATGCTCGGAGGTCAGTCTGAACAGCGCGATGCACCGGATGATGGCCACGACGGACAACGTCGCGGCGAACCTTCTCCTCGAACGCGCCGGCGCCGGCAACATCAACCTCGGTATACGCACGCTCGGGCTCGAGGTATCGGGCTTCTACCAGGACGACACGCTGCCCACGACCGCCGCCGACATGGCCCACCTCCTCGAAGCGATCGTGAGCGGCGGCGCCGTCGATGCGGCGGCGAGCTCGGAGATGCTCGAGCTCCTGCTATCCGAGGTGATCGACGACCGCATTCCGGCGCGCCTTCCCCGCGGCACGCAGGTGGCGCACAAGACGGGCAACTGGTCGACAGCCACGCACGACGCCGGCATCGTCTTCTCGCCCGCCGCGACCTACGTCATCGTGCTGCTCACGGACTACGGCTTCCAGGACAACGGCGCAGCGCCGATTGCGGCGCTATCACGCGTGGTTTACGACTACTACAACTGAGCGGCCGCGCAGCTTCGGGGACCTCGAACGTTAGCTTCAGCGTGTGATATAGTTGAGTCGTCTACCGGACAGACGCAAAAGGGGCGCGGGTCGGTCGTAGGGACGTCCAGTCCATGCCCGGCCCGCTCTCCGTCCTGACGTCAGGCGCAGGCGAACCGCAGGAGGTATCGATGGAAGCGGCGGTGTTTCAAGAGGCGCGCATCTTCACGGGGAACGCGCACCCGGAGCTGGCGCGATCGATCTGCCGCTATCTCGAGACACCCCTCGGCGAGTGCGAGGTGTTCGAGTTCAGCAACGAAAACATCTTCGTGCGCGTCCAGGACAACGTCCGCCAGCGCGATGTCTTCATCGTCCAGCCGATGGCATCACCGGTGAACACGCGCATCATGGAGCTCCTGATCATGATCGACGCGATGAAGCGCGCCTCGGCGGGCCGCATCACGGCGGTCGTCCCGTACTATGCCTACGGCAGGAGCGACAAGAAGGACCAGCCTCGCGTGCCCATCACAGCCCGGCTCCTGGCGAACCTGATCGAGACCGCGGGCGCCGACCGGCTGCTCAGCGTCGACCTCCACGCGGGCCAGATCCAGGGCTTTTTCAACATTCCGGTGGACGAGCTGACGGCACTGTTCATGATCAGCAAGCACTTCAAGGACCGCGCGCTGGACAACGTCGTCGTCGTCTCCGCGGACGAAGGCTTTTCCAAACGCGCGCGCAACGTCGCCCAGTCGCTCAGCGCGCCCCTGGCGATCATCGAGAAACGGCGGTCCGGTAACGATGAGAAGGCCGAGGCGATCAACCTCATCGGCGACGTCCGCGACAAGCCGGCCATCATCGTCGACGACGAGATCCTCACCGGCGGGACGTTGGTCGAAGGCGCCGAACTCCTCTGGGAGCGCGGCGCGACCGCGGTGTACGCGGGCATCACGCACGGCATCCTCTCCGGCCCGGCCATCTCTCGGATCCGCGAGAGCGGCATCCAGGAGCTCGTCATCACGGACACCGTCCCGCTGCCTCCGGAGAAGCTCCTGGACAAGATCACCGTCCTGAGCATCGCGCCGCTCATCGGCGAAGCGATCAGCCGCATCCACAGCGGCCGCTCCGTGGGCGAGCTCTTCCACATGGAGGGCCCCGCTGACGAGGGCGCGAAGGTCCTCGAGCAGGTGCGCGCGGATGGGGGCGCGGCATAGTGCTGAAGTGGCTGGTCGGCGATTCGAACGAGCGTGAGGTCAAGAAGCTCGATCCGCTCGTTGACGCGATCAACGACCTCGAGCCTGCATTCGAGTCGCTCTCGGACGACGGCCTGCGCGCCAAGACCGACGAGTTCCGCTCGAGGCTCGGCGACGGCGAATCGCTGAACGACCTCATGCCGGAGGCCTTCGCCGCCGTGCGCGAGGCCTCGAAGCGAACGATCGGCCTTCGCCACTTCGACGTCCAGCTCATCGGCGGAGCCGTTCTGCACATGGGCAAGATTGCCGAGATGAAGACCGGCGAAGGCAAGACCCTCGTCGCTACGCTGCCGATCTACCTCAACGCGCTGGAAGGGCGCGGCGCGCATCTCATCACCGTGAACGACTACCTCGCCAGGCGCGACGCGCAGTGGATGGGCGCGATCTACGACAAGCTCGGACTGACGCTCGGCATCCTCCAGCACGAGTCGGCGTTCCACTACTCGGCCGAGCAGGTGAGCGACGAGCAGAACGCCGAGCACATTACGCCGTGCACGCGCCAGGAGGCCTACCGCGCCGACGTCACCTACGGCACAAACCACGAGTTCGGCTTCGACTACCTGCGCGACAACATGGCCGTCGACCTCGAGCGGCGTGTCCAGAGCGAGCGTCACTTCGCGATCGTCGACGAGGTTGACAACATCCTCATCGACGAGGCGCGCCCCCCGCGCATCATCAGCGGCCCCGCGCCCGAGAGCACGCAGATGTACACGCCG
>JBBDNH010000059.1:0-6988 GCA_040877745.1 Dehalococcoidia bacterium | reverse complement strand
ACAACGTCGCGGTGGTCGGCGCCACCGGCGCCGTCGGGCAGCAGTTCCTGCGCATCCTCGCGAACCGTCACTTCCCGCTGCGCAATCTGCGCCTGATCGCGAGCAAACGGTCGGTGGGCAAGCGGCTCACGTTCGGCGAGCGCGAGATCGAGGTCGAGGAGCTTGGCCCGCGCTCGTTTAGCGGCATGAACTTTGTCTTCATCTCGGCGACGGACGAGATCTCGCGCCAGGCCGCGCCCCTCGCCGCGAAGGCCGGCGCCGTGGCGATCGACGACAGCGGGGTGTGGCGGATGGAGCCGAACGTGCCGCTGGTGGTGCCCGAGATCAACGGCGACGACGTCGTGAAGCACGAAAACATCCTCTCTATCCCGAACTGCGCGACGACGCCGATCGTGATGGCGCTCTGGCCGCTCCACCGCGTGAACCCGGTCAAGCGGGTCATCGCGTCGACCTATCAGTCGGTGTCTGGCACCGGGCAGGCCGCGGTGAAGGAGCTGGCCGAGCAGACGCGGCTGGTGCTGGAGAACCGCAAGGCGTCGCCGCACGTCTACCCGCACCAGATCGCGCACAACCTGCTGCCGGAGATCGGCTCGTTCAAGGACGACGGCTACACGAGCGAAGAGTGGAAGGTGGCGGCGGAGACGCGCAAGATCATGCACGAGCCGGAGCTGGCGATCTCCGCGACGTGCGTGCGCGTGCCGACGTACGTCGGGCACGCGGCCGCCGTGCACGTGGAGCTGAGCCGGCAGATGGAGCCCGAGGCGGCGGCGGCCATCCTGCGCGAGGCGCCCGGCGTCACGGTGCAGGACGACCCGGCGATCAGCCTTTACCCGCAGCCGTGGTCGGCCGCCGGCAAGGACGACGTCTTCGTCGGACGGCTGCGCCACGACAGCTCGCACCCGAACGGGCTGGTGATGTGGATCGTGACGGACAACCTGCGCAAGGGCGCGGCGCTGAACGCGCTCCAGATCGCGGAAGAGATGATCGCGCGGGGGTTGGTGTAACTCCCTCACCCCTGATCCCCTCTCCCAGAGGGAGAGGGGCGAGTTGGTACGAAGGTGCGAACTTGTGCGGCTTTCGGGGTGAGGGGGCGCAACTCCCCTTTCTGAACCTCCCCGGTTTGCGCTATGTTATGCAGCACCACGCGTTTAGCTGGTGATACTGCCATGGTTGAACTCGGTCGACTGCTTACCGCAATGGTCACGCCGTTCGCGCCGGACGGCTCGGCTGAGCATGCCGAAGCCGGCGCGGTCGACTACGCCTGCGCGAAGCGGCTCGCGACCGCGCTGCTCGACTCCGGCAGCGACGGACTCGTCGTCGCCGCGACGACGGGCGAGTCGCCGACGCTGACGCACGAGGAGAAGCTGCGACTGTTCTCCGAGCTGAAGCGCGAGGTAGGCGAGCGCGGCGCGATCGTCGCCAGCGTGGGGACGAACAGCACGGCGACGAGCGTCGAGCTGGCGCGCGAGGCTGAGCCCGCGGGCGTCGACGCGCTGATCGCGGTCACGCCCTACTACAACAAGCCCACTCAGGAGGGCCTCGAGCGCCACTTTACGGCGATCGCCGGCGCGACGAGCCTGCCCGTCATGCTCTACAACGTGCCGAGCCGCACGGGCGTGAACATGTCGGCCGAAACGACGCTGCGGCTGTCGGCCGTCGACAATATCGTTGGGATCAAAGAAGCGAGCGGCGACCTCGCGCAGATCACGAAGATCATCGAGGGCGCGCCCAACTTCCGCGTTTGGAGCGGCTCGGACGAGGACACGTTCGCAATCGTGAAGGCGGGCGGCTACGGCGCCGTCGCGGTGATCTCGCACCTCGTGGGGCGGCAGGTCCGGAGCATGATCGAGGACGCCGTCGCCGGCCGCCTCGCTGAGGCGGGGCGCACGCACGAGCGGCTGCTGCCGCTCATCGACGCGCTCTTCCTGGTCGCGAACCCGATGCCTGTGAAGTACGCGCTGAATCAGCTCGGCTTCGCGGTGGGCGCGCCGCGCCTCCCGCTCTGCGAGCCGGACGCAGCCACCGCCGAGCGCATCATGGCCGAGGTGCGCCGCCACCAGATCGACCTGCCGGTGGCTGTATAGATTAGCCACAGATACGCACAGATGATCACAGATTTGGATTAGCGCCCCTGCGCGGCGTAGGGGCGACCTTCAGGTCGCCCGCCGGTTCGCCCTGTCGCTGGGACTGGCGTGCCCAGGACGCACGCGGGAGGCCTTCCGCCAGAGGCGGACCCCGCTTCGCGGGGAAAGGCCTCCCCTACGATTCAGCTTAGCCGGGGGTGGGGACCGGGATCTCGACCTCGCCCGAGACGACGCCCGGCCGCAGGCGGCCCCTGGCGTCGAAGCAGCGGTCGTAGACTTGCTCGGCGAACGCCTCGCCGCGTTCGAGCAGCCGCGCGACGTGGCTCAGGTCGCCCACGCCGGGCCCTTCCTCGACGTCGGGCTGGATGAGCGTGATGCGCGCCCTGCCGGCGAACGCCGCCATGTCCTGCTCGACACGCTCTCGCATCACGATGTCGACCGTGCGCGTGATCACGCCGAAAACGTTGCGCGGCTCCGGCAGCTCGAAGCAGTGGGACAGGTCGATAGCGAGGATCTCCTTCGCGCCGAGCGCGACCGCGGTCGCCAGGTCGAGGTTCGCCACCACGCCGCCGTCGACGAACGAAGCGCCGTCGACCTCCATCGGACAGAAGACGCCCGGGATGGCGGTCGACGCCAGGACGGCGTCCGAGAGCCGGCCTTCGCTGAAGACGTGCTTGCGGCCGGTGAGCAGGTTCGTCGCGGTCACGTGGAGCGGGACCTGCGTCGCGGCGAAATCGTCCTCCGAAGCGTGCTCCTCGACGAGCCGTAGCAGGAAGTCGTTGTTGAAGAGGTAGCGTCGCCGGGCGGCGAGGCGGTACGCGAGCCGCACGGGGTTGACCCGCATGTAGCGCTCGTGCTGGAGACTCTGCCAGATCTCGGCGAGGCGGTCGACGCCAGACTGATCCGGGTGGCACGCGAGGAATGCGCCGTTCAGCGCCCCGACGCTGGTGCCGACGATCCGGCCCGGCCGGAAGCCTCGCCGCACAAGCACGCGCAGAATGCCAGCCTGGAGCGCGCCCATCGAACCGCCGCCGCTGAGCACGAGCGCCGGCCCTTCGCTATGGCCGTTGCGTCGGAACCACATCTCCTGTCACTTAACGTAACAGAGCGCCGAACGTACGGATAGCGGCGGCCTGAGCGCCGGGCGCGCGCCGCCGCAATCGCTTGGCGGACTCGAACGCGGAGCCTCGATCAAAGAATGCGGGCCTCCCGGGGCCCGCACTCCTTGAATCGGCGTGGTCTGCGACGTCAGGTGCCGGTGGGAGCCACGGCGCCCGGCGCCGCGGCAACCGAGGGCCGGATGAGCGTCCCGGGCTCCCAGGGCGTGCCAAGTGCGGGCAGGAGCCAGCGATCGATGCCGATATACCCCGCGACCTTCCAGCCGAACAGAATGAGGATGGCGATGACAAAGAGGACGGGGTTGGTGCTGGCGCTACCGGCGAGCATGAAGTTGAAGTTCATGAGAGCCCCGCCCAGCGCCGCGAGGCCGGTGAACGCTCCCACGATCAGTCCGATCCCGCAGAGCACTTCACCAAGGCCGATGACCCAGGCGAACCACGTGTACCACTCGTGGTCGAGCATGTAGCTGAGGAAGTCACGATACCAGTCATACACGATGGGCGGACGGCCCTCCTCTGGGAACGCGGTCGCCCGCTCCCAGAAGCCAGCCAGCGGCAACCCATCCTGGCCCGGTACGTTGATCCAGCGTCCTTCACCCCAGACTTTGTGCCAGCCTGAGTTCAGCCATTGGTAACCCAGGTAGAGGCGCGCGGCTGCCCAGAGCGGCGCCATCCTGGTGTCGCCAAAGATAAAGCGAATGAATCCCGGGTCGTGCAGCTCCCGGCCGGTCATGGCCCGGTCGACAAGGCTCAAGGCGCACCTCCCGGCTGCCGGTGAAAGACGCGGTCCGTGACAACCTCGCCGATCAGCGCCGCGACGAATACGGCCGCTGCGATCGGGAAAAACGCCAGCACCTGCTGGTCATCGGCCCACGCGTTCACGATCAGGACGGCCACTCCTGCGACGAGCGTCCAGGCCGCCACCCCAACAGCCAGGGCAATCCAACGCTCCACGATTCGCCTCCTTTTTCTTCGTGACAACCGCTACGCTTAGAGCCCCCGCTAGACACGGAGGACTCTGACGCTATTATAGGCACGCGCTCTGGTTGGAACAGAGCAAGGACTTGCCTACGGGTGCAACGGCTGGGCTAATTTGCCTGACCGTCACCAGGTGTGAACGCCGAGGTCACTACGCGAGGCAGGCCCAGACGGTCGAGCGCGGCCTCCCACTCGTTCCGACGTGGTGGTTTGTGCACGACGGCGTCCGCGTACTCGCGCAGCCCCTCGTCGCGTTCGGACCAGTAGCAGGTCACAGCGACGAGCTTCAAATTCGGACACAGCGAGCGGGCGAATGGACTGAGCGTCACGAGGCCACCGGCGAGATCGACGTCCACGATAAGCACGTCCGGGTAGTCAGCCTCGACTCGCGCTACATACAGTCCGAGGTCAGGTTGAAACTCGATGTCCAGGGCGAACCCGTCCATCACATCGCGCACCACATGCTGCAAGGGTCGCGCCAGCAGGCCGAGCGCCCGCAGTCTCGCTTGACTCCGGGATCGAACGTCGCTGAGCAGCGTTCCGGCGACCACGACCCGCCTCCTTCCTAGCCAGCCGCCAACAGCACGACCACCAGACCCTCTCCTCGATTATCATGCGCGCGACAGCCGGTTGCTGCCAAGAGCCGGTCGGCCTTGACAGCGCTCCGAGCTGGCGGTATCGTATCTACAGACCCCCCTCCAGGGGGTATGGGTAAGGAGCCAACGATGCAAGCAACGACGAGCAAGGAGGCGCTCAAGCGCCTCAACTACATCGAAGGGCACCTGGGCGGTATCCGGCGCATGATCGAGGAAGACACCTACTGCGTCGACGTCCTCAAGCAGACCTACGCCGTGCGGCGCGCCATCGAGAAGCTGGAGGCGCTGCTGCTGGACGGCCACCTGCACACGTGCGTCATCGAGCACGTGCGAGAGGGCCGCGAGGAGCAGGCCGTGAGCGAGCTGCTCCAGCTGTACGAGCTCGCGAACAAGTAGGGAACTCTGGATGACCACGAGGACCAACGAACGCATTACCATCCCCGTCCGCGGCATGACGTGCGCATCGTGCGTCAGCAAGGTCGAAGGCTCGCTGGCGCACGTGGCCGGCGTCGAGAACGCTGCGGTCAACCTCGCCACCGAGGAGGCGACGGTCGACTTCGACCCGGCAGCCTGCACCCTGGACGACCTCTACCGCGCGGTCGAGGCGGCCGGCTACGAGCCCAAGCCCAGGACCAGGACGTTCGCGGTGCGCGGCATGACGTGCGCATCGTGCGTCAAGCGCGTCGAGGACGCGCTCGCCCGCGTCGAGGGCGTCGAGCGGGCGCAGGTCAACCTCGCGACGGAGCGCGCGACCGTCCAGATGTCGCCGGGCGTCGAGATCGGCGCGCTGCGGGATAGCGTGGCGGCGGCCGGCTACGAGCTCGCGCGCGAGGTCGAGGCGGAGGAAGAGCAGGAGGACGCCGAAGCCGCGGAGCGCGCCCGCGAAGAGCGCGACCTGCGCATGCGCGTCATCTTCTCAATCGCGGCGGCGGCAGTGCTGATGGTGCTCGCCCAGAGCGGCGACATCCCCGGCCTCTCCGAAGTCCGGCGCGGGTACATCAACGTGATCTCGCTCGCGCTGGTGACGCCGGTGATGTTCTGGGCCGGTTGGCGCTTCTTCCGCGGCGCATGGCAGGTGACGATCCACGGATCGAGCGACATGAACACGCTGATCGCCGTGGGCACGAGCGTGGCCTACGTCTACAGCATCGTCGCCACGTTCTGGCCGGGGCTGATCGAGACCGCGCCCGGCGTAATGGCCGAGGTCTACTACGAGACGGCCGCCGTGATCATCGCGCTGATCCTGCTCGGCCGCTGGCTGGAGGCGCGCGCGAAGGGCCAGACCTCGGCGGCGATCAAGCGGCTGATCGGCCTGCGGGCGAAGACCGCCCGCGTCGTGCGCGGCGGCGACGAGGTCGACGTGCCGATCGACGAGGTCGCGGCGGGCGACGTCGTCGTCGTGCGGCCGGGCGAGAAGATCCCGGTCGACGGCGTCATCATCGAGGGGCGGTCGGCCGTCGACGAGTCGATGCTGACGGGCGAGAGCCTGCCGGTCGAAAAGGGGCCGGACGCCGAGGTCTACGGCGCGACACTGAACAAGACAGGCAGCTTCCGCTACCGTGCGACGAAGGTGGGCCGGGAGAGCGCGCTGTCGCAGATCATCAAGCTGGTGCAGGAAGCCCAGGGCTCGAAGGCGCCGATCCAGCGGTTGGCCGACGTCATCGCGTCCTACTTCGTTCCGGCTGTGATCGGTGTCGCGCTGCTCACGTTCGCCGTCTGGTCGATTGCCGGGCCGTCGCCCGCGGTGACGTACGCGCTGCTCGCCGCGGTCGCCGTGCTGATCATCGCCTGCCCGTGCGCGCTCGGCCTCGCGACCCCCACGGCGATCATGGTGGGGACGGGCAAGGGCGCGGAGCACGGCGTGCTAATCCGCGGCGGCGAGTCGCTCGAAACGGCGCACAAGATCACGACCGTCGTGCTGGACAAGACCGGCACGGTGACTGAGGGCAGGCCGTCCGTAACCGACGTCATCGTCGCCGACGGCGTCTCACAGGACGACCTGCTGCGGATGGCGGCGAGCGCCGAGCGCGGCTCCGAGCACCCGCTGGGCGAGGCGATCGTGCAGGAAGCGCAGTCGCGCGGGCTGACACTCGCCGGCGCGCAGGACTTCCAGGCGGTGCCCGGCCACGGCATCGACGCTCACGTCGAAGGGCGGACGCTGGTGCTCGGCAATCTGCGGCTGATGCAGGAGCGCAACCTGGACCTGAACGGG
>JBBDNH010000058.1:0-7032 GCA_040877745.1 Dehalococcoidia bacterium | reverse complement strand
TTCCCGTTTTGGTGGCCCAGCTGGTGAACTTCTTTCTCCTGCTGGTGCTCCTGCGCATCTTCCTCTACAAGCCGGTGATGGAGATGCTGGACCGGCGCGCGCAGCGCGTTCGGGAAGGCCTGGAAGCCGCCGACCAATCGAAGGAGCGCGCGCAGCAGGCGGAGCAGGAGGTGGGCCAGCAGCTGGACGAGGCGCGCCGCCAGGGCCAGGCGCTGGTCGCCCAGGCGCAGGAAGCCTCGAGCCGCATCCAGGACGAGGCGCGCACGCAGGCGCGGCGCGAGGCGGAGACGCTGCTGGAGCGCGCCCGAAGCGAGATCCAGCTGGAGCGCGACCAGGCGATCGCGCAGCTCCGCACTGAGTTCGCCGACCTCACGGTGAGCGCCGCGGAGAAGGTGATCGGCCAGTCGCTCGACCGGCAGGCGCACCAGCGCCTGATCGACGAAGTGCTGGCCGAATCGACGTTCGGGGAAGGATAGGTCGATGCTGCGCGACCCTGCAGCCAAGCGCTACGCCCAGGCCGCGTTCGAGCTGGCCATGGAGCGAAACGAGCTCGACGTCTGGGAGCGCGATATGCGCTCGCTGGCGGACGCGCTCGCTTCCGAGGAGGCGCGCGCGTTCGTCGCGAACTGGAAGGTCACGCGCGACGCCAAGGAGTCGTTTCTGCGCGAGGCGTCCGGCGAGCTTTCGGCGCTCGCGTGGAACCTGGTGCGGCTGCTCTCCTCGAAGCAACGGCTGCTGCTCCTGCCGCAGATCGCGGAGCACTTCGGGGCGCTGCTGGACGAACAGCGAGGCATCGCGCACGCGCAGGTGCTGACGGCCGTCGCGATGAGCGATGACGAGCGGCGCGCGCTGGCGACGCGGCTCTCCGAGATCACGAGCAAGCAGGTCACGATCGAAGCGGCCGAGGCGCCGGAGATCCTGGGCGGGCTCGTCGCCCGCATCGGCGACCGGCTGATCGACGGCAGCACCCGCACCAAACTGATTGCGTTGAAGCGCCGGCTGGCGGGCGCGACGCGCTAGTGGACCGGGGGTAGGACCATGGCAGTACGACCAGAAGAGATCACATCCATCCTCAAGGAGCAGATCGAGAAGTTCGGCGCCGAGGTGACCGCGACCGATGTCGGCACGGTGGTCGACGCGGGCGACGGCATCGCGCGCGTGCACGGGCTCTCGAACGTGATGACGAGCGAGCTGGTGCAGTTCCCGACCGGCGTGCTGGGCCTCGCGCTCAACCTGGAGGAGGAGAACGTCGGCGTGATGGTCCTCGGGGACTACAGCGCGATCAAGGAGGGCGACGAGGTCCACGCGACCGGGCGCGTTGCCGAGGTGCCGGTGGGCGATGCGCTGATCGGCCGCGTGGTCGACCCGGTCGGCAACCCGATCGACGGCAAGGGGCCGATCAACACCGATAAGACGCGCCCCGTCGAGCGCATCGCGCCGGACGTGACCAAGCGCAGGGGCGTCGACACGCCGGTGCAGACCGGCATCAAGGCGATCGACGCGATGACGGCCATCGGTCGCGGGCAGCGCCAGCTGATCATCGGCGACCGCTCGACCGGCAAGAGCGTGATCGCGCTCGACACGATCATCAACCAGAAGGGCGGCGACCTGATCTGCATCTACGTCGCGATCGGGCAGAAGGTGGCGAAGGTCGCGCAGGTCGTGGGCGTGCTGGAGGAGCACGGCGCGATGTAACACACCATCGTCGTTGTGGCCTCGGCGGCGGAATCCGCCGCGCTTCAGTATCTCGCCCCCTACTCGGGCTGCGCGATGGGGGAGGAGTTCATGGCGCAGGGCAAGGACGCGCTGGTCATCTACGACGACCTCTCCAAGCACGGCTGGGCCTACCGCCAGGTGTCGCTGCTGCTGCGGCGGCCGCCCGGCCGCGAGGCCTACCCGGGCGATGTCTTCTACCTCCACAGCCGGCTGCTGGAGCGCGCGGCAACGATGTCTGAGGAGGAGGGCGGCGGCTCGCTCACCGCGCTGCCAATCGTAGAGACGCAGGCGAACGACATCTCCGCGTACATTCCGACAAACGTCATCTCAATCACCGACGGGCAGATCTTCCTTGAGGGCGAGCTGTTCGCCGCGGGCATCCGGCCGGCCATGAACGCCGGTGTGTCGGTCTCGCGCGTCGGCGGCGACGCGCAGCGCCGCGCCATGCGGCAGGTGGTACGCCAGCTGCGCCTGGACATGGCGCAGTTCCGCGAGCTGCAGGCGTTCGCGCAGTTCGGCACCGGCGACCTCGACGTGGGCACGCGCCGCCAGCTGGAGCGAGGCCGCCGGCTGCAGGAGATCCTGAAGCAGCCGCAGTACCAGCCGCTCTCGCTGGACAAGCAGGTGATCATCATCTACGCGGGCACGCGCGGCCTGATGGACGACGTCGACGTGGATAAGGTCGCGGAGTTCGAGAAGGCGCTCTACCAGTACATGGACGCCAACCACCCGGAGATCGGCCGCTCCATCATGGAGACGTTCGAGCTCTCGCCGGAGAGCGAGCAGGCGCTGGAAGCCGCCATCCGGCAGTTCAAGCAGACGGCCGGCTACGGCGGGCGTGCGACCGCTGCCGCCGAGGCTGAGCCAGCGGAGGCGCCGGCGGCGAGCTGACATGGCCGTTATTCGAGAAATCCGCAGGCGCATCAAGTCGGTGCAGAGCACCGCCAAGATCACGAAGGCGATGGAGCTCGTCGCCGCGTCGAAGATGCGCCGCGCCCAGCAGCGCGCGCTAGCCGGACGGCCCTACGCCGAGCGGCTGACGTGGGTCCTCGCGGACCTTGCCGAGACGCTCCCCCACACGGACCCGGATACGCTGCACCCGCTGCTCCAGAAGCGCGAGGTGCGCAACAGCGCGATCATCCTGATCACCCCCAACCGCGGCCTCTGCGGCGGCCTGCCGGCGAACGTGAACCGGCGCGCGACGGCGCTCACGATGGAGCTCGGCACGCCGGTCTCGCTCGTTGCCGTCGGCCGCAAAGGGCGCGACTTCTTCCGCCGGACGAACGTCGCCATTCGCGCCGACTTCACTGACCTCGGCGACTACCCGGAGTACCTGGAGATCCTCCCCATCGCGCGGCTCGTCATCGACGACTACCTGGCCGGCCAGATCGACCGGGTGCAGATCGTCTACCCGTACTTTGTGAACACGATGACGCAGGAGCCGCGCGTCCGGCAGCTGCTGCCGGTCGAGCCACCGGAGGAGGCGGCCACGCAGGCCGTCGATTACATCTACGAGCCCGGGCGCGAGGCCGTGCTGGAGGAGCTCCTACCGCGCTACATCGAGATGCAGATCTACGAGGCGATCCTCGAAGGCATCGCGAGCGAGCAGTCGGCCCGCATGGTGGCGATGCGAAACGCCAGCGAGGCCGCCGACGACATGATCGAAGAGCTGACGCTCACGTACAACAAGGCTCGCCAGGAACAGATCACGACGGAGCTACTCGACATCGTCGGCGGCGTCGAGGGGCTTCAGGGCTGATGGACAGGAACCAGGGAATTCCTGGTTCCTAGGAGGATTAGCTATGGCTGAAGGAAACGTTCGCCAAGTGATCGGCACCGTCGTGGACGTGGAGTTCCCGCCTGACGGCCTGCCCAGCTTGCACAACGCCATCGAGATCGAGATGGACAACCAGAAGCTCATCGCCGAGGTAGAGCAGCACCTGGGGAACAACTGGGTGCGCTGCCTCGCGATGGACTCGACGGACGGCCTTCGGCGCGGCGCGAAGGCGGTCGATACGGGCAGCGCGATCATGGTGCCCACGGGCAACGGCACGCTCGGACGGCTGTTCAACGTCCTGGGCGAAGCGATCGATGGGCTGGGCGAGGTGGCCGGCGAACGCAAGCCGATCTTCGCCACGCCGCCTCCGTTCGCGGAGCAGGAGACGAGCGTCCAGATGCTGGAGACCGGCCTGAAGGTCGTCGACCTAATCGCGCCGTTCACGCGCGGCGGGAAGGTCGGCGCGTACGGCGGCGCCGGCGTCGGCAAGACGGTCATCATCCGAGAGCTGATCCGGAACATCGGCGCGGAGCACGGCGGCGTCTCGGTCTTCGCCGGCGTGGGCGAGCGCTCGCGCGAAGGCAACGAGATGTGGCACGAGATGCGCGAGTCCGGCGTAATCGAAAAGACGGTGCTGGTGTTCGGCCAGATGAACGAGCCGCCGGGCGTCCGCCTGCGCGTGGGCCTCACGGCCCTCACCATGGCCGAGTACTTCCGCGACGAGGCGGGCCAGGACGTCCTGCTGTTCATCGACAACGTCTACCGCTACACGCTCGCCGGTATGGAGGTCTCAGCGCTGCTCGGTCGCATGCCGTCGGCCGTCGGTTACCAGCCGACGCTGGCCACCGAGGTCGGCGAGCTGGAGGAGCGCATCACGACGTCCAAGAAGGGTTCTATCACGTCGTTCCAGGCCGTCTTCGTACCGGCGGACGACTACACGGACCCCGGCGTCGCGACGACGTTCGGCCACCTCGATGCGCTGGTGACGCTGGAACGCAGCATCTTCGAGCAGGGGCTGTTCCCGGCGATGGACCCGCTCACCTCGTTCTCGCGCATCCTCGACCCGCTGATCGTGGGTGAGGAGCACTACGCCGCCGCGCGCGAAGTGCAGCGCGTGCTGCAGCGCTACAAGGACTTGCAGGACATCATCGCCATCCTCGGCGTGGAGGAGCTGTCGGACGAGGACAAGCAGATCGTGTCGCGCGCCAGGCGGCTGCAGCGCTTCCTGACGCAGCCGATGTTCGTCGCCGAGGTGTTCACCGGCCTGCCGGGCAGGTACGTCCCCATTCGGGAGACGATCCGCGGCTGCCAGGAGATCCTCGCTGGCAAGCACGACGGGCTACCGGAGCAGGCCTTCTACCTGATCGGCACGATCGACGAGGCGCTCGAGAAGGCGGCGCAGATGGCGAAGGAAGACGCGGAGGCGTAGGCACATCATGCCCCTTTCCGTCGAGATCGTTACCGCCGAGCGCGTGGTCTACTCCCAGGAGGGCGTGGACGAAGTGATCGCGCCGGGCACCGAGGGCGAGTTCGCCGTGCTGCCGGAGCACGCGGCCTTCATTACCACGCTGCAGCCCGGCGAGCTGCGCATCATTAGGAGCGGCGCCGAGGAGGAAGCGATGGCGATCACCGGCGGCTTCTTCGAGGTGCGCAACGACCGCGTCGTGGTGCTCGCCGACGCCGCCGAGCGCGTCGAGGAGATCGACATCGAGCGCGCGGAGCAGGCGCGGCGCAAGGCGGAGGAAGCGCTGCACGAACGCGAGGACCTCGCCGACCTCGCCCAGACGCAGGCATCGCTGCAGCGAGCGCTGGCGCGCCTGCGCGTCGCGGAGAAGCGCGGCCGGCGGGGACGTCCGGGGCCGCCGCGCGTCGGCTAGGCCGTTCGGTTCTTGACAGTGCCGGACACCCTGGGTAGCATCGAAGGACAAGCTCCCGCCCCCACGCAGCGTTCCACAGGGAGGTGAGAACATGAGCATCCGCTTCGTCATCGGCCTGGTCATCGGCCTGATGCTGGGCGCGGCGATCGCGACAACGCTCGCGTCGCGGTCCGGCGCATCGGGACACGTGAGCGAGGAAGAGGCCGCGGGCTAGCCCCGCGAGCCAGCGATTGTTCGTGAGAGGCCGTCCGTGCAGAACGGACAACTAAAGCTCGTCGTCATCATCGCGGCCGACTCCGACGCCGACCGCTTGATGAAGTCGCTCATCGAGCAGGGCTTCCCCGCCACCAAGATCTCCAGCACAGGCGGCTTCCTGCACCGCGGCAATGCGACGATCCTCTCGGGCGTCGAGGCGAACGAGGTCGACCAGGTGTTCGCGATGGTGCGTACCGAATGCCACGCGCGCACCGAGTACGTGCCCGTCCAGACGCTGCCCTTCTTCGGGGAGGGCGCCTCGCTCTCAGAGCCGGTCGAGGTCCGTGTTGGGGGCGCTATCGTCTTTGTCTTGAACGTCGAACAGTTCGAGAAGACGTAGGCTGCGCCGGGCGGCGCGAGAACAGCTTCACGAGCTTTTTGTCCAACTGGCTCCCGGCCCCGCCGGCGAGCACCTGCTTGGCGTCTTCGTCCGAGAGCGCGCCGCGATACGGCCGCTCCGAGGTGAGCGCGACGTACGTGTCCGCGATGGCGATGATGCGCGCCTCCAGCGGCACCATGTCGTCCTCCAGCATCTCCGGATAGCCCTTGCCGTCCGGCCGCTCGTGGTGGGCGCCGACCCAGCGAGCGATCTCCTCCAGGTCGGGCAGCGAATCGAAGACCATCTGCGAGTAGGTCGGGTGCTTGCGCATCGTCTCCATCTCCGCCAGCGACAGAATATCGGGCTTGGCGATGATGCGCGCCGGCACACCGAGAAGGCCGACGTCGTGCGCCGTTGCGGCGAGTCGCAGCATCTCACGCCGGGCCTCGCCCAGACCGAGCGCTTCGGCGATCTCGTCGGCGGCCTCGGCTGTACGAACGCTGTGGCTCTCGGTGTGTTCGCCCTTCGCGTCGGCGAGCTGCGCGAACACGAGCGCGAAGGCGTGCGCGTCGGCGGGCGAGCGCTCGGCCCCGGCGTTGCCCTCCGGACACAGCGCGGCCAGCTCGCGCGGCGCGACGGCGTTGTGCAGGCCGAGCCAGAACTCGTCGCTGCGGACCAATCTGTTCGCGTGGCCGGTCAGCTCGGGCGCAATCGCGTCGCCGCCCTGCTGCGCCAGCTCCGCGATGACGTTGCGCCGGGCGACGAGCGGGTTCTGGTCGCCTGAGATGAACGACTCGATCAGGTCGGCCGCGCCGACGAGCCGCGCGACCAGCGGAATGTCGTCGCCCTTGAGCGCGCGTGGGTAACCCCTGCCGTCCCAGCGCTCGTGGTGGGCGGTGATCGCCTGCTGGACGGTGGCGTCCAGGCCGAGCGCCTTGGCGACCTTCGCCCCCTCGTAGACGTGCCCGCGCAGCGCCTTCACGACCGGCTCCGGGTCGCGCGGCGCGATCTGCAACGCGATCTGCGCCGGCAGGAGCCCGTGCTCGGCGCCGAAGAGCGCCTCCTCGCCCAGGCGCAGGTCCCGGCAC
>JBBDNH010000057.1:0-7054 GCA_040877745.1 Dehalococcoidia bacterium | reverse complement strand
GAACGGATCGAGGTCGCGGCGCTGGTAGTAGATGCCCATCAGGACCGCGGCCAGCTTCTTGGTGTCGTGATGGTAGCGGTTGTCCTCGCTGATGACGTCGGCCGCGATGACCGACGTGCCGTTCATGCCCGACCGGTCGAGGCGCACCGGCTCCGAGTGCCAGGCCTCCGGCAGGCCGTTGTTCGTGATGTTGTTGTTCGCCACCACGTGCTGGAACAGCTTGTCGTGGACATGCTCGTAGAGCGCCTGGTAGTGGTCGCCGACCGAAAACTCGTCCGTCTCACCCTTCTCCGTCGCGACGTTGCAGACGTACACCTTGACCGCCTTCGACATCTCGATCGCGCGCCGGATGCCATCGACGAGCAGGTTCGGCAGCACGCTCGTGTAGAGGCTGCCCGGCCCGACGATCACCATGTCGGCGTTCAGGATCGCGCGAATCGCGTCCGGGTTCGCCTGCGCGTTCTCCGGATTGAGGAACACGCGCTTGATCTTGCTCCCGCGCTCGGTGATCTGCGACTCGCCGTGGATCGCCTCGTCCTCGTGCGTCACGGCGGAGAGCGTGACGTTGGTGAGCGTGGACGGCAGGATCTGCCCGCGCACGGCCAGGACGCGGCTCGTCTCACGCACCGCTTCCTCGAAGTTGCCCGTGACGCCGCTCATGGCGGCGATGAACAGGTTGCCGAAGCTGTGGCCCTCCAGGCCGGAGCCCTCGTCGAAGCGATACTGGAAGAGCCGCGTCATGAGCGGCTCGACGTCGGCCAGCGCCGCGATGCAATTGCGCAGGTCGCCCGGCGGCGGCAGGCCCATGTCACGTCGCAGCTTGCCGGAGCTGCCGCCGTCGTCCGCCACCGTCACGATGGCCGTCAGGTTTCCCGTGTGCTCCTTCAGCCCCCGCAGCAGCGTCGATAGCCCCGTGCCGCCCCCTATCGCGACGATCTTGGCGCCGCGCCGCAGGTAGCGATGGTTGTAGATGATGTTGACCAGGCTCTCGTCGTTTCCGGGACGCATGAACGCGGAGAGCAGCGAGCGGTTGAGCTGCAAGATGGCGAACAAGATCAGCCCGGCGCTCGCCCCGACGAACAGGATGCCTCGCGCGTAGCGAGGCAGGAACTGCAGCGTGAGGTAGTAAACCCACGACGGGAAGGTGTACGAAAAGTAGACCTCTCGGAGGAAGTAGCCGAATCCGAGGCCCATGATGGCTATCCCAACAAGGAGCAGCAGCAGCCACCGTTTGATGTGCATCCCGAAGTACAACCATTTCAGGAAGCTAGGATCGACCCTGAGTAGTCTCACGGCTCGACTATACCTTCATCTCCCGCTTGCCGCAAATCGGCTAACCTTGCTTGATTATATAACGATTCGAGTTGACGTTCATAGCCGCTCGCGTTAGCGAAAGCTACCCGTCCTCCCTCCTGAGCCGGAAATACTGCGCCACGTAGGCATGCATATCCTTCTTGTCGGAGCTCCAGCGCCAGCCGCCGTCCGAGCCCAGCGCAATGTCCGAAGCCGGATCGAAGTCAAACTTAAGCAACTCGTTTTGCCGCGTCCGCCACCTCCGGTCCTCGTAGCTCCCATGCCACAGGTGGTAGGCCCTGCCGTCGACGTAGCTCAGCCGCCCGCGCACCTCCTCAGCGAACGGCGTGGCCCACGCGCGCAGGTGCGCTACCTGGGCGGGTGTGAACGGGCGCCCTTCGAACAGCAAATCGACATCACCCAGAGCCGCGCACGCTAGATCGCGCGCGCCACCGCCCAAGATGCGGACATCGTAGAAGCGGTGCTTCTCTAATAGCTCTCGGCGGGCCATCCATGCGAAGCCGTCACAGAGGTGCTTCTGGCCGCCCAGCTTCCACGGACGGATGTCGGCGGGCGTCAACAGGCCCGCCTGGTGTTGGTACGCGATGGAGTCGCGACACGCCGTCTGCAGTTCGCCCACGCTCTCCGGCAGCTCGCCGCGAGCAAGGTCGTACGCGTATCGAAAGGGTTGCACCAGAACGTAGCTGCCCAGTAGCTTCTTCGCCCGCTCCGCCCAATCCGGTCGCTCGAAGACGACATCGCAGTCGAGCCACGCGACCGCGTCGCACTCGCTCGGGAGCGCGTCCAGCGCCACATTCAGCAGCCGCTCCTTCTGCCACATCACATCGCCGTGCACCTGGATCAGGATATCTGCATCGGGGGGTTCGAGTTGGAACTCGCCGTTGAACGACGCCTCTGCGACCACGAGTGGCACATTGGTGCGCTCGCGAAAGATGCGAAAGTTGCTCAGGCGGCTCGCAAAGCCCGCCGGGTTGAAGTAGCTCGTGATCGCCCAGAGCGTCATCAGCCCAAGCGCACTCGTTCTGCCCTCGCCGCGCTGCCCATGGGGTCCCTAGCCGTCATCTCTCCTCGACTCAAAGTACGCCTTGACAAACGCGTGGAGCGCTGGCTTGTCGCTGTTCCAGCGCCAGCAGCCGCCCTCCTCCAGCGCGATGTCGGTGTACGGGTCAAAGCCCAGGTCGCGCAGGTCACCGTGCCGCTCAAGGATCCGGCGGACCTTCTTGGCGCCGTGCCAGAGGTGGAACACGTCACCATCGATGTAGCCAATGCGGGCCCGCACCGACTCGTAGACCGGCGTCGCCCACTGCAAGAAGTGCTCCGCCTGACCCGTCGTCATAGGGCGTCCTTCGATCAACGCGTCGAACGCCCCAACGACCGCGTGCGCAAAGTCGCGGGTGCCGCCTCCTACCACACAGGCGTCGTAGAAGCCGTGCCTCTCCAGTACGTCGCGGCGTCCGACCCAGGCGTAGCCGTCGTTCGGAAAGTCACCTTCGAAGTTCCACGCCCGCAGCACGTCCGGTGTCAGCACACCGCGCTGGTAGTTGCACGCGAACGAGTTTCGTGGCCGGTCCGTGGTGCGGTCGAACTCATCCGGTAGCGTGCCCTTGGGCAGACGAAACGAATGCTGGAACGGCTGCACGAGTACGCGCTCCGCGAGCAGCGCCTGGGCGCGCTCCGGCCAGTCCGGCCGCTCGAAGACGACGTCGCAGTCGAGCCACGCGACAGCCGTCGCGTCGTCGGGCAGCGACGCGAGTGCGATGTTCAGCAGCCGTTCCTTCTGCCACATCACGTCGCCTCCGCGGAGCTGGACAACGATATCGGCGTCGTCCGAACATAGTTCGAAGTCGCGATCGCCGTAGGCGAGCTCGACGGCGATGAGCGGCACAGCCAGCCGCTCGCGGAACACGCGGAAGTTCTTGAGCCGCTGCCGGTACCCGGCCGAATTGAAGTAGCTCGTGATCGCCCAGATGGTCATGACGCTGGCCGTCCAGTTGGGCCCGGCCCGTTCTCGCCGTCCTCTCGTCTGGCGGCAAGGAACTCCTTGAGGTATGCGTGCATCTCGACCTTGTCGCTGTTCCAGCGCCAGCAACCATCCTCATCCAGGGCGATGTCGGTCGTAGGATCGAAGTCGAACTCCGCGAAGCGTTCGTGCCTGACCACGCCGTAACGGTGAGCCTCGTCGCCGTGCCACAGGTGGTAGAGCGTTCCGCGGACGTACCCGACCCTCCGCTGCACGGTCTCATAGAACTCCCGCGCCCATGCCAGGTAATGCTCCGCATGGCGCGGGCTCACCCGCCTGCCTGCGATGAGGGCGTCGTGCTCGCCGACGGCCGCGTGCGCCAGATTGCGGGTACCGCCTCCCACGACCTGCGCGTCATAGAAGCGATGCTTCATCATCACGTCGCGGCGTCCCACCCAGGCAAGGCCGTCGTTCGGCTTGTCTCCGTTCAGGCTCCACTCGCGGAGCGCTTCCGTGGTCAGGGCGCCTGTCGAGAGGTGGTACGCAATCGGGAAACGAGGCTTGGCGGATACGCCGTCGAACTCCTCCGGTAGCACGCCGGGCGGCAGTCTGAACGAACGGTGAAAGGGCTGAACGAGGACGTAGTCATCGAGTCGCGCGATCGCCTGCTCCAGCCAGTCCGGCCGCTCCATCAGCACGTCGCAGTCCACCCATGCCACGGCGCCGCTTTCGCCCGGCACCCGGTCGAGTCCGATGTTGAGAAGCCGCTCCTTTTGCCACATCACGTCCCCGCCCTTGACCTGCACCAGGATGTCGGCGTCATCGCGCGTGAGCTGAAACTCGCCGCCGAACGACGCTTCGACTGCGAGCAGCGGCACGTTCAGCCGTTCGCGAAAGACGCGATAGTTCGTCAGCCGGTTCTCGAACCCGATGGGGTTGAAGAAGGTCGTGATCGCCCAGACATCGTCTCTTGCGGTGCTCATGTTCGGGAGCGTTCGAGGCTACGAACCCGCGGCGACGGGCTCGGCGGAGATCGCGTTCACGAGGTCGATCGTACGCCCGAGCGTCTCCAGGCGTTCGGTCACGCTGCGTCCGGCCGGGTCGACGCGCAGCGTGGTCACGCCGGCGTCCCGGTACGCACGGATGCGGTCCTTCACCATCGCCTCGGTGCCGAGTAGGTTCGTCATCACCACCATCTCGTCCGGCACGAGCTCCGCCGCTTCGTCGCGCTTGCCGTCCAGGTAGAGCCGCTGCGCCTCCTGCGCCACCTCGACGAAGCCCGCGCGCTGGAATGCCGCGTTGTAGAAGTTGTGCTCCCGCGACCCCATGGCGCCGAGCGTGAACGCGAGGCCAGCCTTGCGCCGGGCGATCGCTCGCTCCAAATCGTCCGTGATGTCGACGACGCCGCCGGCCTGCAGGTCGAGGTCGCTCAGCGAGCGGCCGGCCCGCTCGGCGCCGCGCGCGATGTGGTCGAAGAAGACGTCCGCGTGCTCCGGCATGAACGAGGTACCGAGCCAGCCGTCCGCGACCTCGCCCGTCACTTCCAGGCTCTTCGGGCTGAGCGTCGCAAGGTAGATCGGCAGCTTGCCTGCCGGGCGCGCTCGCGCGCGGATCGGCTTGCCCTCGCCGCCGGGCCGCGGCAGCTCGTAAATCTTGCCGTGATAGCTGAGCAGCTCCCCGCTCGCGGCGATGCGCACGATGTCGATGATCTCGCGCATGCGTGTGATCGGACGCTCGAACGGGATGCCGTGCCAACCCTCGATAACCTGCGGGCCGCTCGCGCCGAGGCCGAGCATGAATCGGTCGCCCGACATCGACGCGAGGCTCATGGCGGTCATCGCGACCAGCGCGGGCGTGCGCGTGCCGGCCTGCATGATGCCGGTACCGAGCCTGATGCGCGAGGTCTTCGCCGCAAGATACGCGAGCGGCGTCACGGCGTCGAAGCCCCACGCCTCGGCGGACCAGACGGTGTCGACGCCCAGGCGCTCCGCCTCGACGACGTAGTCGCCCACCTCGTCCCAGTTGTCGGTGGTCATGCCCAGCCCGATCGATAGCTTCACGGCTTCCCTCCTCAGCCTTGCGTCAGTCGCTCCCGCAGCAGCTCGTGGACGAGGTCGGGCTTCGCCCGGCCCCGGGTCTCGCGCATCACCTGCCCGACGAGGAACTTGAGCGCTTCCTCCTTGCCGCCCAGGAAGTCCTCGACCGGCTTCGGGTTCCCTCCGATGACCTGTTCGATGACGCCGGTCAGCTCGTCAGCGGCGCTGATCTGCGTCAGCCCCTGCTCCTCGACCACGGCGCGAGCCGTCTTCCCGCTATCGAACATCGCCTCGAAGACGTTCTTGGCCCCCGTCGTCGAGACCGTGCCCTCCTCGATGAGCAGGACGAGCTCGCGCAGGTGCGCCGGCTCGACCTTCGACTCCGCGATCTCCGTGCCCGAGGCGTGGAGCAGCCGCGCGAAGTCGCCGATCATCCAGTTCGCCACGGCCCTCGCGCGCTTGCGTCGCAGTTCGTCATCGCGGTCCCCGGCGACAGCCTGTTCGAAGTAGTCGGCGCGCGCGCGCGTCGCAATCAGCAGATCGACCTCATACTCGGAGAGGCCGTACACGTCCAGGAAGCGCCGCCGCTTCGCGTCCGGCAGCTCAGGCAGCTTCTCCCACAGCTCGTCGACGTACTCCCGGCTGATCGCAAGCACGGGCAGGTCGGGCTCCGGGAAGTAGCGATAGTCGGCGGCGAACTCCTTGCCGCGCTGGCTCACCGTGCGGCCTTCCTCCTCGCGCCAGCCGCGCGTCTCGTGCAGCACCTGCTCGCCGCGGTCCAGCAGCTCGCGCTGGCGTTCGATCTCGTACTCGATGCCCTGCTCGACGGCGCGGAAGCTGTTCAGGTTCTTCAGCTCCACCTTGTTGCCGAGCTCGACCCGGCCCTCGGGGCGCAGGCTGACGTTCGGCTCGCAGCGCATGTTGCCCTCTTCCATGTTCGCGTGGCTGACACCCAGGTAGCGCAAGATCTGCTGGAGCTTCGTGAGGTAGAGCCGCGCCTCTACGCCGGAGCGGACGTCCGGCTCCGTAACGATCTCCATCAGCGGCACGCCCGATCGGTTCACGTCGACCAGGCTGTACTCCTCGCCCGCCGCGTTCGTGCGATGCATGCTGCGCGCGGTGTCCTCCTCCAGGTGGACGCGCGTGATGCCGATGCGCTTCGTCGCGCCGTCGAGGTCCACATCCAGCCAGCCTTCTTTGCAGAGCGGAAGGTCGTACTGGGAGATCTGGTAGCCCTTCATCAGGTCGGGATAGGGGTAGTTCTTGCGGTCGAACTTCGCCCGCTCGGGGATCGTGCAGTTCAGCGCCAGCCCCGTCATGATCGTGAACTCGACCGCCTGCCGGTTAATCACCGGCAGCACGCCGGGCATGCCAAGGCAGACCGGACAGACGTGCGTGTTCGGCGAGGAGTCGTAGTAGTCCTTGCTGCACGAGCAGAACATCTTGCTCTTCGTCAGCAGCTGCGCGTGCACCTCGATGCCGATGATGACTTCGTACTTGGTGGCGGTGGTCATGCGTTTCCGAGTATAGCACCGTGATTAGCCACAGATGCCCACAGATGATTCACAGATAGGCGAACGTCGTCTTGGCTGGCATGCCCCAGCCTTCAGGCTGGGGTCGATATTTCAACGAAGAGCACCGAGACCGGTTGGCCACAGACGCCCTGTCACCCTGAGCCGGCCCGACGCCACTCGGGCCGTGTCGAAGGGTCTTCGTAGTTAGCCATCACAGTCTCGTTCCACCC
>JBBDNH010000056.1:0-7068 GCA_040877745.1 Dehalococcoidia bacterium | reverse complement strand
CCCCGGCGTCCAGGCCGCCGCCGGCGTCGCCGCGGTCGCCGGCCACAACTGGTCACCCTACCTCGGCTTCCAGGGCGGGCGCGGCGTCGCGCACGCGATCGGCTTCATGCTTGCCGTCTCGTGGCCGGCGCTCGGCGCGTTCATCGCGATCTCGCTCCTGGGCGTCCGGCGCAAGCAGATCCCCCAGTTCGTCGGCCTCGGTATCCTCGCCACGCCGCTCGTCGCGCGCATCTTCGGCCAGCCGCGCGAGATCGTCCGCGGCCTCGCTGCCATGGCCGCGCTGATCTTCGCCAAGCGGCTGCTGACGAACCACCCGGCGCTGCCGCCGGGCGCGAGCGCGGGCCGTGTGCTCCTCAATCGATTGCTGTACGATCGCGATACGACCGAACGCGATGAGTGGGTGCGCCGGGGACTGGACGAAGGGCGCGCAGGGGAAGGACAGAGCGATGGATGAGTTTCAAGGCCGCGTTGCCGTGGTGACGGGCGCCGCGAGCGGCATCGGGTTCGCCCTGGCCGAGCGCTTTGCAGGTGAGGGCATGAAGGTGGTGCTCGCCGACGTCGAGGACGGCGCGCTAGCCGCGGCGAACAACAGGCTTGCTGACCTGGGCTATACCACGCTCCCGGTGCAGGCCGACGTCTCCAGCCTGGAGGACGTGCAATCGCTCGCCGATCGGGCCTTCGAAGCCTTCGGCCAGGTCGACGTGCTGTGCAACAACGCCGGCGTCAGCGGCGGCAGCATGAAGGCGCTCTGGGACCAGCCGATGAATGACTGGCGCTGGGTGATGGGCGTCAACCTCTGGGGCGTGATCCACGGCGTCCACGCCTTCCTGCCCAGGATGGTCGCGCAGGGCACCGACGGCCACGTCGTCAACACCGCGTCGTCCGCCGGCCTGCTCATGGGCTCCGGCATCTACGGCGTGACCAAGCACGCGGTCGTCGCCCTCTCCGAGTCGCTCTACCAGGAGCTCGGCGCGCGCGACGCAAAGATTGGCGTGTCGGTGCTCTGCCCCGGCTTCGTGAACACGAACATCACGGAGTCCGTGCGGAACAGGCCTGCCGGCCTACCCGGCGACGCGCTCCCCGAGGAGATCCCGCCTGAGGTGCAGCAGCGTATCGAGTACCTGCGCGGGATGCTGAAGTCCGGCTACCCGCCATCGGAGGTCGCCGAGGCGGTCTTCCAGGGCATCCGCGAACGAAAGCTCTACGTCGTGCCCGCGCAGGACATGATCAAGGCGGGCATCCGCCGGCGCCTGGACAACGTCGCTGAGGAGCGCAACCCGGATGTGCGCTCGCCGCTGGGGTAGTCAGGCCGGCTTCGTCGCTACCCAGACCATTTCCGGGCTCGTGTCCTCGAACGGGGCGCCGAAGCAGTCGCCGTAGAGCGCCTCGATCTCGAAGCCGGCGCGGATCAGCAGGTGCTCCATCTCGTAGCGGAACAGGTAGCGCAGCTTCAGGCCGCGATAGACCCTCGACACCACCACGCCGTCATTATCCAGCTCCTCATCGATCCAGTCCGACTCGACCTCCTGGGCTGCGGTGTGGTAGGCGCGCGTCTCCCAGGCCTTCATCGTCCCGCCCGAGCGAGTGTTCGTGTAGTCGTCGCGGCGACGGCGTAAGCTGCCGCGCTGCGACGAGATGCCTTCCGCGATCGCGATGATGTTCGGGTTGAAGATGTTCAGCGCAAAGCGGCCGCCCGGCGTCAGGTGCTCGCGGACGGCCGCCAGGCAGGCGAGCTGGTCCTCGACGGTGAGCAGGTGCTGGAATGAGCGGAAGGGGATGTAGATCAAGCCAAATCGCTCCGGCAGCGCGAAGTCGCGCATGTCGCCCTCCACCCAGCGCGCGTTCTTCACGTCTAAGCCATCGCTCTTCGCCTGCGCGACCGCAAGCATGCTCGGGCGCAGATCGAGGCCGACGACCCGCACGCCGGCCTGCGCGATCGGGATCGCCACGCGGCCGGTGCCGCAGGCGAGCTCCAGCACGGGATGGCCGAGGGCGTGCGCCTCCAGCGCGAGCTTGAGAAAGAACTCGACGTCGCCGGGGACGCCCTGCGCGCGGGCGTCATAGACTTCGGCGTCGTAGAAATCGCTCATGCCGAACTCCCCACAACCTCAGCCGCCAGGCCGTGCAGGGCGTCGAACTCCTCACGCAGGACGGCCATCACCAGACTGTCCCAGTAGCGCCCCTCCGCGTAGTAGTGCTCGCGCAGACGGCCTTCCTCCTTGAAGCCGCATTTGCGATAGCAGGCTTGACCGCGCTCGTTGAACTCGAACGTGTGCAGCGAGACCCTATGCAGGTTCATTTCGTAGAACGCGAAGCGCAGCAGCGTCGTTAAGGCGTCCGTTCCGTGGCCGTTGCTCCAGTACTCCTTCTCGCCGATCACGATGCCCAACGACGCTGATCTGTCCTCCGGCCGCAGCTCGCGCAGGTCGAGGTTGCCGATGTGCAGCCCCTCCTTCGTGTCGATGGCCAGGCGCACGCCTTCGGCGAAGCTGTTCTGCGGGCGGTCCTTGAGCCACGCCTGCTCGTCGACACGCGCCATCGGGTAGCGCATCGCGATGTAGCGACGCACCTCGGGGTCGTTCATCCACGTGTGGACGCGCTCCAGGTCGGCGGGCTCCAGCGCGCGCAGGATGACGGTCTTGCCTTCAAGCATCGGGTTCACCTCCGGGTCCGCCGTGGAGCGCATCGAAGTCCCGCCGCAGCACGCCCATGAAGAGCACATCGCGATAGCGTCCCTCCATGTACACGTCCTGGCGCTGCCGCGCCTCCTCGACGAAGCCGCACTTGCGATAGCAGGCCATCGCGCGGTCGTTGTCGTCGAACACTGTAAGCCAGACGCGGTTGAGGTTCTGCTCGTAGAACGCGAAGCGCAGCAGCGTCGTGATCGCGTCCGTGCCGTAGCCGTTGCCCCAGTACTCCTTGTTGCCGATCATCACGCCGAGGCCGGCCTTGCGGTCCTCCGAGTGCATACGGTGGAGGTCGATGTTGCCGATGTGCTCGCCTTCCTTGGTCTCGATGGCAAGCCGGACGCCCTGCGCGAAGCTGTTCGGGGAGGCGCTCTGGATCCAGCGCTCCTCGTCCGCGCGCGACATCGGGTAGCGCGCCGTGAGGTAGCGCGTCACCTCGAGGTCGTTGATCCAGACGTATTCGCGCTCGAGGTCGCCGGGCTCAATGGCCCGGAGCCTGACGAGTTGTCCTTCCAGCATTCCTTCCTCCTCCGAAAACGCGAGCGGCCCGCCGCTTGTGGGCGACGGGCCTGCGTTCCTACCTGACAGTTGTGTGCTTGTTAAGGTGACCTAGGAACCCAGGACCATGCGCCGTTCGGCGTGTCGACGCGGCTGCTCGGACGATTACATCGCCCGTTCAGTCGGGTGCGCTCGTTGCCGATGGAATGCTTCGTGGTCACGTCCTGATGCTCCTTCGGTGTGCTGGCGATGCTATCACGGGCCATAGTAGCTGTCAAGTAGGGACGCGGCCCGTGGCCGCTCGCCTCCGCCACCAAGGCCGGGCGACCCAAGCGCCGTCACTTGTCATGCTGAGCGGAGCGAAGCATCTGATCCCTCGCGGGCCATGACGCTCGCCTCCCCCACCAAGGCCGGGCGGCCCAACCGCCGTCCGAACTTGTCATGCTGAGCAGCGCGAAGCTCTGATCCCTCGCGGGCCGTGCCGCTCACTCCCTCATTCCGGTCTACGCGAACGAGCCCGTCGCGCCAACGAATCGCCCCTCTCCCTCGCAGAGGGAGAGGGGACGGGGGTAAGGGAGTCTCGGACGGCGGGCCGAGCTTGCCTCCGCCTGTATACTGTTCCCGTCATGCCGCCTCGCATGCCGAAGCAGCCGCGCAAGTCCATGCTCTACACGCGCACCGGCGACGAGGGCGCGACCGCGCTCTTCGGCGGCAAGCGCGTGCCCAAGGACCACCCGCGCGTCGTCGCCTACGGCACGATCGACGAGCTGAACGCCGTCCTCGGCGTCGCGGCCTCGTTCGTCCGCCAGAAGCGGCTCGTCAGCGAGCTGCAGACGGTGCAGAACGAGCTGTTCGACATCGGCGCGGAGCTGGCGAGCGACCGTCCCGTGCGGCGCGCGGCGAAGCAGAAGGACGCCTTCCAGCTCGACGCGTCGCGGACGGCGTGGATCGAGCGCCTGATCGACGACTACGACGCTCGCGTTCCGCCGCTACGCACCTTCGTGCTACCGGCGGGATCGCGGGCGGCGGCGTTCCTCCACCACGCGCGCACGGTCTGCCGCCGCGCCGAACGCGAGGTGGTAACCCTGGCGCGCAAGGAGCGCGTCAACCCGGCGGTCCTCACCTACCTCAACCGCCTCAACGACCTGCTCTTCGTCCTTGCGCGCTACGCGAACAAGTCCGCGCGCAGCAAGGAGCTGCTCTGGCGCAAGGGCGGCTAGCCGCCCATGATCCCGATCGGCGACAGCGTCCGGTCGCGGACGTTCCCGTATGTCAACATCGCGATCATCGCCGCGTGCGTCCTCGCCTTCCTCTACCAGCTCACACTGAGCACCGCCGCGCCGGTCGTCCAGGGCTTCGCCGGCTTCTCCGAGCTCGATCTGTTCTTCTTCGATTGGGGCGCCATCCCGGCCTGCCTGACGGACCGGCTCGGCCGCGACCCCGAGGTCGACCCGCGCGCGCTCGCCTTCGCCTGCCCGGAGGGCGACCAGGTGCTGCTGACGCCGATCTCGGCCATGTTCATCCACGGCGGTTGGCTGCACCTGATCGGCAACATGATCTTCCTCTGGGTCTTCGGCGACAACGTCGAGGACGCGATGGGCCATGCTCGCTACGCCGCGTTCTACGTCCTCGTGGGCGTGCTCGCTGCAGCGACGCACATCGCCGTGAACCAGAACGACGTGATCCCCGCAGTCGGCGCGAGCGGCGCGATCGCAGGGGTGCTGGGCGCCTACCTCGTGCTCTACCCGCGCGCGACCGTGTCTGCGATCCTGCCCATCTTCATCCTGTTCTGGATTCCCTTCCAGGTACCCGCGATCTTCCTCATCGGGTTCTGGTTCCTGATGCAGCTCTTTAACGGCGTCGCCGGGCTCGCCGCCACCGACATCGTGAACGCGGGCGGCGGCGTCGCGTGGTTCGCGCACATCGGCGGGTTTGTCGCGGGCCTGGTGCTCGTGCGGGTCTTCGTGCTGGGCCGGCGCCGCCCGCCGCGCGGCCTTCCGCCACCGCGCCGGTAGGCGCCGTTCTTGACGCTCTCGCGGCGCGCTGGTAGGTTGAGGACGCAGCACGAAGGACCCACGCTCGAGGCGGTTGGCCCGGCGGAACCCGACGGCACGTCGCGCGCAGCGGACGCCGCCGCGTGACATGCGCTGCGGCTGCACAACACACGAGATTGGAGGAACCAGGACCGCCATGGCCGATGTGCAACTCGAGGTCGACCCGCGTGTCGTGACCGGCAAGAAGGTGAAGGGCCTGCGACGCCAGGGACTGCTGCCCGCGCACCTCTACGGCCGCGACACGGAGTCGCCAACGCCGACCATCACGAACCTGCTCAAGACCGCCGGACGCAACGCGATCATCGATCTCAAGATCAACGGTGAGGGCGAGGCGCGGCCCGTGGTCCTGCGCGGCGTTCAGCGCGACCCGATTACGGACGAGCTGGTGCACATCGACTTCTTCCAGATCTCGCTCACGGAGAAGCTGCGCGCCGACGTCCCGATCGTGCTCGTCGGCGAGTCGTCCGCGGTCACCGTCTTCGGCGGTGTGCTGCTGCACAGCCTCGATCACCTGACCATCGAAGCCCTGCCGGCCGACATCCCGCGGCAGATCGAGGTCGACATCTCCATCCTCGAGGAGCTCGAGTCCGCGCTCTTCGTCCGCGACCTCGTCGTCCCGCCGGACATCGAGGTCTACATGGCGCCCGACCAGGTCGTCGTGAAGGTCTCCGCGCCGAAGATCGCCGCCGAGATCGAGGCCGAGGAAGCGGCCGCGGCCGAAGAAGCCGCGCTCGCTGCCGAAGGCGAAGAGCCTGTCGTAGAGGGCGAGGCCGAGGAGGGCGCCGCGGCGCCCGCGAAGGCCGAGGAAGAGTCTCCTTAGCGCCTAGCCCAGGCCCTTCCCGATCAGCCCGCGGTACCCGCGCAGCAGCTCTTCGCCGGAGAGCGCGCGCTTGCCCGCGCGCTGGCCGCGCACCACAGCGAGCGCCCCTACCCCACAGCGCACCGCGAAGCCCGCGCCGCCGGGCGCGCTAGCGCCGGCCGGCAGCTCGATGGCCGTTCCGGGCGGCGCATCGACCTCCGCCTCCAGCGGCCACGCCTCCAGGATGCGCAGCGCCTCGCCATCGACGCTCGTGGTCGCGACCGGCCATGGGTTGTAGGCGCGAACGCGCCGCCACACGTCGGTGGCCGGCAGCGACCAGTCGATCACGGCGTCCTCGCGTTTCACGAGCGGCGCATAGCTGAATTGAGCTTCGTCCTGCGGTTCGGCCCTGAGCTCGCCGCGCTCCCACGCCGGGAGCAGGTCGACGAGCAGGTCCGCGCCGAGCGACGCGAGCTTCTCGCTCAGGCTGCCGGTCGTATCGCTGTCATCGACGGGCAGCTTACGCTGGCCGAGCATCGGCCCGGCGTCGAGCGCGAGCACGACCTCCAGGATCGTGACGCCCGTCTCGGCTTCGCCCGCGAGCAGCGCGGCCGCAACCGGCGACGCGCCGCGATACTTCGGCAGAAGGGAGGCGTGGACGTTCAGCGACCCGCGTCGCGGCAGGTCGAGCAGCGGCTGCTTCAGGATCTGGCCGTACGCGGCGATGACGAGCGCGTCCGGCTCCAGCGCGCGCAGCGCGGCAAGCGATTCGCCGGCGTTGACGCGCCTCGGCTGGAGTACCGGCACGCCGTGCGCCGCCGCCAGCTCCTTCGCCGGCGGCGGCCTGAGCGAGCGCCCCCGGCCCGCCGGCCGGTCGGGCTGCGTGACCACGCCTGCGATTACGTGCTCGCTGTCGATCAGCCGGCGTAGCGTCGTTAGCGCAAACTCGGGCGAGCCCATGAAGACGATGCGCACGGCCCAGATCCTAGCACAGCCGCAATGGGCTAGCCCCGCGCACGTACACGCACCG
>JBBDNH010000055.1:2935-7182 GCA_040877745.1 Dehalococcoidia bacterium | reverse complement strand
GGCTGAAGCCTGTCCCACGGAACAGGGTAGGCAGAACATGACCACAGACACATCCACCAAGGTACGCGACATCCACGTCGACCAGATCACCGAGACCGTCGCCGAGCTCTGCCAGTCAGCGACGCACTTCCTGCCGGAGGACGTCGTCGCGGGGCTGGAGCGCGCCCGCGACTCCGAGCGCTCGGAGCTGGGCAAGCAGGTGCTCATCGAGATCCTCGACAACGCCGAGCTCGCCCGCAACGAGATGTTACCGCTCTGCCAGGACACGGGTACGACGGTCGTCTTCATCGAGCTGGGTCAGGACGCGCACATCGTCGGCGGCTCGCTCACCGAGGCGATCAACAAAGGCGTCTCGAAGGGCTACACGGAAGGCTACCTGCGCGCGTCCATCGTCGACCACCCGTTCTCCAGCCGCGTGAACACGAAGGACAACACGCCCGCCGTGATGCACATGGACATTGTGCCGGGCGACAAGCTGAAGATCCGCGTGCTGCCCAAGGGCGGCGGCTGCGAGAACATGAGCCGGTTCACCGTATTCCTCCCCTCGGCGGGCAAAGAACCGATCGTCGAATTCGTATTGCGCACGATCGAGGAGTCGGGCGGCAATCCCTGTCCGCCGCTCGTCGTCGGCGTCGGCGTGGGCGGCAGCTCGGAGTACGCGATGTACCTCGCCAAGAAGGCCGTCACGCGCAAGGTGGGCGAGCACAGCGACGACGCCGAGACGCGCGAGTTCGAAGCCGAGCTGCTGGAGAAGGTGAACGCGCTCGGCGTGGGGCCGCAGGCGGTCGGCGGCATCAACACCGCGCTCGCCGTGAACATCGAGACCTACCCGACGCACATCACCGCGCTGCCCGTGGCGGTCAACCTCCAGTGCCACAGCGCGCGTCTCAAGGAAGCCGAGCTGTGATCTCAAAGTTCGACGCTCGAGGTTCGCGGTTCGACATCTGTGCGTATCTGTGTTCATCTGTGGCCATCAGGGCGTCCGATGGCCGAGCTGTGATCTCGAAGTTCGACGCTCGAAGTTCGCGGTTCGATATCTGTGCGTATCTGTGTTCATCTGTGGCCATCAGGGCGTCCGATGCCTGAGCTGGGGGAGCCAGAACGCCGGCGGTACGTTCCGCCTCGCGATCCGAACGCGGAGCAGGTCTGTTTGCTCGACAAAGCGTGGGCGGAACGACGCACAGAGTCTCCTGACGCGTTCCTCTCCCTCGCGCGGTCGCAGGAGACCTCGGAGCACGGCGCCGAGTTCCGTTTCCAGGCGCAGCCCGGCCTGTGGGAGCGCATGACCACGTTCATCGAGGAGGAGGGCGAGTGCTGCCCGTTCTTCGCCTTCGAGCAGTTCGAACAGCCGGGCGAAGTCGTGCTGCGCATCATCCGGCCGGAGGAGGCGTCGAATTAGCTACAGGTGCACACGGATGATCACAGATGCTGTGCAGCGAGTGGCCATGGGAGGATGCGACAAAGTGGCGGAGGTAGTCGCAGCTGGTGAAGGCCTCGCGCGCGACCCCATCTGTGCGTATCTGTGTCAATCTGTGGCCATAAGCGAGCGTGATGGCTGAGCTGCGTGTCGTCCGGCCGGGCGAGCGCGACGCCGGCACCGCGCAGACGCCCGGCATGCACCGCGAGGCCGGTGTCGCCGCGTCGACCGTCGGCGCGGAGAAGATCTGGGTCGGCTACGTGACGATGGCGCCGGGCATGAAGTCGGGCGCGCACCACCACGGGCCGGTCGAGAGCAGCATCTACGTCATCAGCGGCCGCGCGCGCTTCCGCTTCGGCGAGAAGCTCGATCAGACGGTCGAGGCCGGCCCGGGCGACTTCGTCTACGTACCGCCGGGGGTCGTCCACCAGGAGATCAACGTCGACGGCGGCGCGCCGGTCGAGATGATTGTGGCGCGCGATGGCCAGGAGAACATCGTGGTCAACGTCGAGCTGCCGGAAGCGGAGGAGTAAGGGGTGACCTGCGCAGCCTGAGGTTGGAGGAGTAGCCATGCCTGTTGAGAAGAAGGATGGGGAGATCAGGATCAGCCAGCCGCTCACGGAGGACGACATCGCCCAGCTGCGCGCGGGAGACCACGTCAAGTTCTACGGCACCATCTATACCGCCCGCGATGCGGCCCATCGACGTCTCATCGCCGCGGCCGACGCCGGCGAAGCGCTGCCGATCGACCTCAAGGGCCAGATCGTCTACTACGTCGGCCCCACGCCGCCGCGCCCGGGCCGGGTCATCGGCTCGGCCGGCCCGACGACCTCGGTGCGGATGGACCCGTTCACGCCCAAGATGCTCGAGCTGGGCGTGAAGATGACCATCGGCAAGGGCGGCCGCGGCCCGATGGTCCAGCAGGCGCTCCAGGACCACAAGGCGGCCTACTGCCTCGCCATCGGCGGCGCTGGCGCGCTGCTCTCGAAGAGCATCCGCAGCGTCGAGGTGGTCGCCTACGAGGACCTCGGCACCGAGTCGATCAAGCGGCTGGAGGTCGAGGGCTTCCCGGCGATCCTCTGCTGCGACATGCACGGCGGCGACCTGCTCCAGCAGGGGAAGGACCAGTGGCGACAGGCGGACAAGCTCGGCTCGTACGAGCCGGTGCCGCCTGTCGCGGCGAAGAAACGCAACGGCGGCGGCTAAGCAGCGACGGCCACGCATCTCTCGCCGGTGCACACGACTGGCCCGTAGGGGAGCCCTTCACCTGTCCGCCTCTGGCGAAAGCCTCCCGCAGCCCGGCGATCTGCGCCTTATGCCTGGAGCAGACCGAAAACTCATTTCGAAATTCTCTCCCAAACCCCTTGACAGCCTCAGCATGCATGTTCTATAGTACGCATGTTCGGTAGGACATTCATTCGTAGGGGGACCGCCATGACGTTCGTGCTCGCACTCCTGCTGGTCGTCGCGCTCTGCAGCGCGTATCTCTTCCATCAGTGGTACTCGGGTGAATTGCAGGAGCCGCGCCTGTAGCGCCCGTAGCCCGACGGCTGCCTCGCCCAAACGAGCGCAGCCGAACCCCAGGTCTCGCGCCCGGAGCCGAGTCTCACGACGGAGCCCCAAGCGCCGCCCCCACTGCCAGGTTAGCCTGGAATGGCAGGCAGACGCCGGAATCCCCAGCATCCTTCCTCATCCGGCGCCTGCCCGCCTTCAGTGGGGGCGGCGCTGGCGCATCCTTTTCCGAGATCACCCCCAGCCACGCTGCTACAATAGGACCAACAGCCGCTCGCGGAGCATCCTATGCGCATCCTCGCCGTCGATATCGGTACCGGCACGCAGGACATCGTTGTCTTCGACTCGTCGGGCCCGGTCGAAAACAGCATCAAGCTCGTGATGCCCAGCGCGACATCGATCGCCGCCGGCCGCATCCGGCGCGCCACCGAGCGCGGCGCCACCGTCCTGCTTACGGGCGAGATCCAGGGCGGCGGACCCTGCCACTGGGCGCTGGAAGACCACCTGAAGGCCGGCCACGCCGCTTTCGCCACGCCCGAGGCCGCGCGCACGTTCGACGATGATCTCGATCGCGTGACCGAGATCGGCGTGCGGCTCGTGAGCGACGATGAGGCCGCCGCCATGCACGGCGTCGAGCGCGTCGAGCTGCGCGACCTCGACCTCGCGGCCATCCGCACCGCGCTCGCCGCGTTCGACGTGCCTGGCGAGTTCGGCGGCCTGGCGCTCGGCTGCCTCGACCACGGCGACTCGCCGCCCGACTACTCCGACCGCCTCTTCCGCTTCGACCACCTGCGTCGCGTCGTGGAGGGCGAGAACGACCTGCTGGCGTTCGCCTACCTGCCGGCCGAGCTGCCCGATTACCTGACGCGCGCTCGCACCGTCATGCGCGGCGTCGCTGGCGAGGCACCGGCGGTCTTCCTCGACACGGGCCCGGCGGCGGCGCTCGGCGCGCTGCAGGACCCGCAGGTCGCGGCGGCGGAGGAACAGCTCGTGGTCAACCTCGGCAACATGCACGCGCTCGCCTTCCACCTGCGCGGCACGCACATCTACAGCCTCTACGAGCACCACACCGGCGAGATGGCCACCGAGCAGATCGAGGACTTCACCGAACGCCTCGTGTCGCGCTCGCTCGCCCACGAGGAGGTGTTCGACAGCAAGGGTCACGGCGTGTTCTATGCGCCAGGGGTCGAACGGGCTGCCGGCGGTGCGCCGGACGGCGCGCGGCCGCTCCTTGCCGACGAGCCATTGCTCGCCGACGAGCCTTTGCTCGCCGACGAGCCTTTGCTCGCCGACGAGCCTTTGCTCGCCGACGAGCCTT
>JBBDNH010000055.1:0-2835 GCA_040877745.1 Dehalococcoidia bacterium | reverse complement strand
TGCTCGCCGTTACCGGCCCCCAGCGCGGCCGGCTGCGCGGCAGCAGGCTCGACCCCTACTTCGCGACGCCCCACGGCGATATGATGGTCAGCGGCTGCTTCGGCCTCGTTCGCGCCTTCGGCGCCCGCTACCCGGAACATCGCGACGAGATCGAACGCGCGCTGGCCGTGTAGGGGCGGGTTTCAAACCCGCCCCTACGAACGGGATGATCCGCACCGGCCGCATCTACGACGCACCTACCCCGGACGACGGCTATCGACTGCTCACCATGCGACTCTGGCCGCGCGGCGTGCGCAAGGACGCCGTCGACGCGTGGGAGAAGGAGCTTGGTCCCAGCCGGGAGCTGCTCCGCGCGTTCCAGTCGGGCGACGTCGACTGGCGGGAGTACACCCGCCGCTACCGCGCCGAGATCTCGGAGAAGCCCGATCTGCTCGATGCCGTCGCCCGTCGCGCGAAACGCGGCACCGTCACGCTAATTTGCTGGTGCAAGGACGCCTCGCGCTGCCACCGGACGCTGCTTTCGGAGATCGTCGGTCAACGGATGGCGAACGGATAGACGGAGTGCGTACCACACGCGGTAGGGGCGGGTTTCAAACCCGCCCTCAGGTTACCTGATGTGGCAAGGGGCAGGTCTCAGACCTGCCCCTACCTCGAACCTCGAACCTCGAACTTCGAACCTCGAACCTCGAACCTCGAGGTCACCCCGGCAGGCCGCGCATGAGCTTACGCGCGAAGGGCGGCATCAGCGCGTGGATGATCCCCGGCGCCTCCGAGACCTCGTTGATCTCGATGCCCTGCGGCACATAGCGCCAGGTGCGGAAGCCGTACACGGCAATGTTCAGCTTGCTGCAGATGCGCTTCGCCGAGCCGCCGTAGCCCACCGGCACGTAGAGGTAGAACGCCGAGTCGGGCAGCTTGGAGTAGGGGAGCCAGGCTTCCTTCGCGCGCTCTTCGGTGACGGTGTCGCCGGTCTCGACCTGCGCGAGGATCTTGAGGATGTTCCCCGGCGTGTCGACGACGACGATGTCCGGCGTGTGCTGGTTGCCGTGCTCGTCCTTGATCGGCAGGCTCACTTCGGGCGTGTTGACGAACGTCCGATACGATGCGTGCTCCGGCGTCGGAAACTCGAACCGGGCCAGCGCGATGTCCTGCACCGCGCGTTCGTGCAACTCCTGGCTGCTCTTGGGCGATGGCTGGAGCATCTTGTCGACGTCGGTCCAGCGGGTATCGATGGTCACGGCGCACCTCCGGTCGCGACTGCGAACGTGAAGTCTTGCACAATGATAGAGCATGGGCCGCGCTAGCGTCCAGCCGAACGTCGCCCTGCGTTCTGCTACAATTGCGTCGCCCAAACAGGGTGGGCCCACCGAGCTACCCAGCGAGGTCCGCGATTAGAGCTTCTGGCGAAGGACGGTGGCGATTCTGCTGTTGACCGGTCGCGCGCGTCGCCTGCCATCGGATGTGGTTGCGTTGGGCGCCATCCTACTCACCGCATTCGCGGCTCGTCTTGCATGGGTCTTCTGGGTCGGCTTCGACCCTGAAATCGCAAACATCGACGCGAGGGTCTACCACCTCAGTGCGCAGCAGTTTGCGGCCGGCTGCGGCTATTGTGAGCCGCGCGGCGACCCGGCGATCTTCTTCCCGCCTGGGTATCCCGGCTTCCTGGGCATCCTCTATTGGGTCTTCGGGTCGCACGCGCTGGTCGGACAGATCGCCAACGCGCTGCTGACCACGCTGAATGCTGGCCTCGTCTTCCTGATCGCCAGACAAGCCTACGATGGCCGCTGGGCCGCCGTAGCCGCAGCAGCCCTCTACGCCTTCCTCCCGAGCAACGCGATGTTCTCCAGCTTGCTCATGTCGGAGCCGCTGTTCACCACGATGCTCTTGCTCGTTCTGCTCCTCGCCCTGCGAGGCGCACCGCCGATCGTCGTCGGAGCGCTCGTTGGGCTCTCGGCGTTGGTACGCGGCCAGGGGCTCGTGCTGCTCGTTCCGGTGACCGTTCTCGCTGTCCTCCGCTCCGGCTGGCGCCCGTCACTACGGCAGTACGTGCTGCCGATGGCGATCGCCGCGCTCATCGTGCTCGTTCCCTGGACCGTGCGCAACTACGTCCAGTTCGACAGCTTTGTGCTCATCTCCACGGGCCAGGCAGATGCTCTGTATCGTGGCAACCGCGACGGCGCGCAGGGGCCTCCTCTCAGCGACCCGGCGGACCGAGAGGAGCTCCGCGACCCTATCGAGGCTTACGATTACAAGATGGATGTGGTCCGCAACTTCATTCGCGACAACCCGCTGAGCTTCTTCGTGACGCTGCCGCCGCGAAAGCTCTACTACATGTACGACGCAGACTCGTTCCATGTTTTCGGTAATCGTGTTGCTAGTCCCAGACAGGACAACGCGGTTGCCTGGCAGGTCGTGGGCCAAGTCACGCAGCTCGGCTACGGGAGCCTGTTCGCGCTGGCCGTGGTTTCCGCGCCGGTCTGGTACCGCAGGACTCCGGAGGCGGTCATGCTCGTCGTGCTATTCGGCGTCTGGACGCTGGCGCATCTTGCGTTCTTCGGCTTCGGGCGCTTCCACTTCCCCGTCATGCCCGTTTGGGCGATCTGGGCCGGTACTGGGGTCGCGGTTCTGTGGTCGGGCGCTCGGCAACCGGAGGAACCGAACGGCGAGTCCGGATAGCACCGCCCTGCGTTCTGCTACAATTGCGTCGCCCAAACGGCGTGGGCCCTACATCGAGCTCCTCAGCGAAAGGCGATTCCATGGACTTCGAACAGATCATCTATGAGAAGTCGGACGGCGTGGCCACGATCACGCTGAACCGTCCCGAGCGTATGAACG
>JBBDNH010000054.1:0-7214 GCA_040877745.1 Dehalococcoidia bacterium | reverse complement strand
TGTTGCCCGGCCCGATCAGCAGCGCGACCTTGCGCTCCGGCACGGCGCCCAGGTTCACCCAGACCTCCTGCGCCACGGCCAGGCCGGCCTCCTCCATCAGCGCGTCCGGCGGGCGGCCCTGCTTCGCGGCGCGCTCCTCGAGCGACTTCATCTCCGCCGAGGTCACGAGCTTCACAGCAGGCCGCGCTCCTTCAGCCGCCGTACCAGCCGCTCGCGCGACTCCTGCGGGTCCTCGACCTCGTCCTCGCGCATGCCGACGACCGCCGCGACGGCGAAGTCGCGCTCGTGCGTGAGGCTCACGTCGAGGCCCACGAGCCCGATGCGCTCAGCGCGCTCCTTCGCGCGGCCGTACAGGTAGACGAGCGGCTTCCCGCGCCGGTCGGGCAGCACTTCGATGTCGCGCCAGCCGACGCCGCGGATGCCCGTGCCGAGCGCCTTCATCACGGCCTCCTTGGCCGCGAAGCGCGCCGCCAGCTCCTGCACGCGCCCCCGGCAGTAGGCGACCTCCTCCGGCGTGTAGCAGCGCTTCAGGAAGCGTCCGGCGTGCTTATCCAGCACGCGCTGCAGCCTGGAGATTGCGAGCAGGTCGATGCCCACGGCGTACGGCATAGCAAGGGAGAGTGTATCACGGCGCCGGGTGAGTGAGAGGCGGGCCTATTCGGCCAGCAGCGCCTCGATGTTGTCGCGCATCATGTCCTCGGACTGATAGCCGATCACGTTGCGCAGCACCGAGCCGTCGGCGCGCATGTAGACGATCGCGGGGTGGTAGTCGGCGCGCAGCTCGCGGGCGATACGCAGGTCGTCGTCCACGTCGTAGTCGAGGCGGACGAAGGTCACCCGGTCTGCGTACTCCTGCTCAAGCTCGCTCACGGCGGGCCGCATCCGTTCGCAGTACGGTCACGTATCCTGGTCGACGAAGACGAACGCCGGCAGCCCGCCCGTATCGATCAGCCCCGGGCTCTCGGCGATCGGCTCGTCGCGCGCCTCCGGCCCGCCGCTCCCCCGTCCGAGCGGCGCATCGGCGTCGTCCGCTGGCGCTGCGGGCGGGGCGTCGCTCTGCGCGCACGCCAGCGCCAGCGCGCCAACGAGCGCCACGAGCACGAGCAGGTACTTCTTCATGCGTACAGGGTAGCGAAGGCGGGCGAGGGACGGGTTACGAATGTTACGGGGCGACTATCAGTTATACTCTGCGCGATCTGATGCCGAGCTATACCGACCGGCCAAACCTGCATCCGCAAGGTTTCGATCACCGCCTAGAGCTCCCGTATGGGCTGAGGGTGGCTGAAGTTCGAGCCGCATTAGAGGACATCTACGACTTTCTGTACAACGTGAATCGCTTCCTTACAGAGCGCGGCTGGGAGCGACTTGAGGAGACTCTCATGGCCGCAACCTTCAGCGGAGTGATAAGCGAGATGGTCGTACAATCAACATCCAAGCAAAGCGCCTCGCTCATCCGAAACCAGTACCACAACGGGCGTCCGGATCTCCTGCCGCGTGGCCGCTACCCGAATGACGCTGCGCTTCGTGCTGAAGAGGGTGTAGAGGTGAAGGCTTCCCGCAACGAAGGCGGCTGGCAGGGTCACAACGTCGAGAGCGGCTGGATCATGATCTTCCAGTACCAGGCGGATCTGGACGCCGAACCCGTCGAGCAACGCCAGCCGACGAGGTTTGTTAGGGTCTTGCTTGCTCAGTTGGATGAAGGCGATTGGAGCTTCAGTGGGAGGCGCGAAGGATCACGGAGGACCATCACCGCTTCGATACTCCGTTCGGGGAAGGAGAAGCTGCTCGCGCGGCCGCTATATCTCGACCCAACATACGAACCAGGACGGCAGAGTGGACGGCGGGCGAAATAGCGGCGAGGCCCGGTATGGCCCTCTTAGCCATAGCAACATACGTGGTGTCTGACTCAACTCCGATTCCGCGGCAACCCACCGCCTGACATGCAGCCAACGTCGAGCCGCTTCCGGCGAAGGGGTCGAGGATCACTCCTTCCCCAACGGGAAGAGCTCCGAGCACCAACTGCCGGAGGAACGCCTGAGGCTTCAGGCTCGGGTGGTTGGCGATCTGCTTTTCCTCTCTGGGGGTTCTCCCGCTGGGAATGACGTCGGGGAAGGGCTCGTCGGTGCTGGGCCGGCGAAGCGCGCCGGTTCCCCAGGTTCGCAAGTTGTCTGCAACCGTTCCTTCGAACGGCTTCCGGAACAAAAGCCAAGGCTCCCAACTCGATCTCGGCATCGCGCTGACCTTTGCGAATTCGGACTCAGCCCCCTTCGGCCGATCCCCTCCACGCAGGGTGCGGACTAGCCTCACGAGTTCCCCACGCTTTTCGAGGCCCGCGCTGGCGAGCGCCTGCGAAACGACGTGATTGAATAGCGGGCTGGTAGCGAGGAAGACATGGCCGCCTGGTCGCAGGACAGGAAGCACAAGTTCTGCCCACTGCTGGAAGAAGTCGAATAAATGGTTCAGCTCAGACTCAGAGAGCACAGTAAAGCGTGGCACTGGGGCACGCTTGCTTCCACCAATGGACGGAGGGATTCGCCACACACCACCTCGTCCTGCGCGAAGTTTGGCTTGTTCCTCCTTGGTGTACTCAAGGATCCCATACGGCGGATCTGTAACCACGGCATGGATCGAGTTGGCTTCTCGTTCAGCAAGCCACTCTCGGCAGTCGGCGCGGTATAGCTCGACCAAGTCGTCCTGGTACTCAGGTTCCACTTCGCCTAGTTTAGCTCATACGTCCGCCCTTGGATAGAGTAACCGGTCAAGAAGGGCAACATTTCCTTAGACACGTGCCTCCTCGTCTGCTGGGTCGAGCGGTGCCTCCTCATCATCCTCCTCCACCTTCTACCGGGAACCTTTTCGCCTCCCCGTTCGTCTCTACTTCCAGAGTTGGTTGATATTACTATTGGAGGAGGAACTTACTCATGATCCGTCGCATACTGCCACCCGTAGCAGCGGTGCTGCTCGCCTCAGTTGCTTTCGCGTTCGCCGCCCTGGGGACGGCGAGCGCGCAAGAGGGAAGCGAGCCGGGCCAGCCGCCCTCGTGCGCGCCCGGCGAGACCTGCGTCGAACCCGAGCCGTGTCCTATCGACACGGGCTGTGTCGACGAGCCGGTCCCGCCGCCTTGCCCGCCCGACGTTCTTTGCATCGACCCGATCCCCTGTCCGATCGAAGGTCCCTGCGGCGAAGAGCCGACCGACACGGACGGCGACGGCTATTATGATTTCGACGAAGACTTCTACGGCTCGGATCCGGACAGCGCGGCCAGCACGCCCGAGCATGCCTACCTGCCGGAGACGTGTCTGGACGGCGCCGACAACGACGGCGACGGCGCCACCGACCTCGCCGACCCGGGCTGCACCCTCGACTCAGACGAGGACGGCCTGTCAGACCCCACCGACAACTGTCCGTGGGACCCCAATCCCGGCCAGGCCGACGGCGATGGTGACGGCGTTGGCGACGCCTGCGACTACGACCTCGACAATGACGGCTGGGACGATGAGTCCGAACGCTATTTCGGCTCCGACCCGGACAACGCCGCCAGCACGCCGGAGCACACGTTCATCGAAGGTACCTGCAGCGACGGCGCGGACAACGATGCCGACGGCGCGACCGATGCCGCCGACCGCGGTTGCGCGCCCGACCGCGACTTCGACGCGACCCCCGACGACGAGGACAACTGCCCCGACGCCTACAACGACGACCAGGCCGACCGCGACGGCGACGGACGCGGTGACGCCTGCGAGGACGAGGACGGCGACGGCTTCGTCGACCAGGAGGAGATCTGGTTCGGCTCCGACCCGGACTCGGCCGCCAGCAGCCCAGAGACCGCCGCCTACTACGAGACGTGCGAGGACGGCATCGACAACGACCTGGACGGTGACCTGGACCTCGACGATGAGTTCTGCCAGTGGCTGATCGCGGAGGACTACGCCGCATCCGGCCCGCCGTCGGTGCGGTCGGACGTCGATGACGCGAGGGACGCCGACAAGGCAGCCGGCGCGTCGCCGGTGGCCCTTCCCGCAGCCGGTACAGGCGGCCGCCCGGGTGACGGCGGCCTCGCGTGGCTGTGGATCGCGAGCGCCGCGCTCGCCGCGATGGGCGCGCTCAGCCTGGGTACGGTCGCCCTACGCCGCCGCGTGAGCGAGCGGTAGCGGACACCTACCGCGAAGATAGCCAGGAGGCGGAGCGCGAGCTCCGCCTCCTTTGCTTTGCCGGTGGCTTCCCCATCCTCCATACTAGGCGCGGAGGCCCCATGACCGCGGAGATCATCGACGGCGACGCGATCGCGCAGCAGGTGCGCGCCGAGCTCGGCTCGCGCATCGACGCGCTGCGAGCGCGCGGCGTCACGCCGGGGCTCGCCGTCGTGCTCGTGGGCGAGTTGCCCGCGTCTGCCACGTACGTGAAGCTCAAGGTGCGCGACTCCAGCAAGCTCGGCATCGACGCGGAGGTCTTCCGCCTGCCCGACACCGCGTCGCAGGAGGAGGTCATCGCGACGGTCCGCCGCGTTAACGACGACCCGCGCTGGCACGGCCAGATCGTCCAGCTGCCGCTGCCCGGCCACGTGGACGAGGAGGCCGTAATCTCCGCCGTCGACCCGCGCAAGGACGTCGACTGCGCGCACCCGGAGACGCTCGGGCGGGTGCTGCGCGGCCAGCCGGCCTACCAGCCGGCGACCCCGCATGGCGTTCAGCAGCTCCTCATTCGCAGCGGCTACCCGCCCGACGGCAAGCACGTCGTCATCTGCGGCCGCTCGAACCTGGTCGGGAAGCCGCTCGCGGTCTTGCTCATGCAGAAGCGGGCCGGCGCCAACGCGACCGTCACGGTGTGCCACACCGGCACGCCCGACCTCGCGGAGCACACCCTGCGCGCCGACATCCTCGTCGCCGCGATGGGCCGCGCAGCCGCCATCACGGCGGACATGGTGCGCGAAGGCGCCGTGGTCATCGACGTTGGGACGAACGCCATCCCGGACGCGTCGCGCAAGACCGGCACCCGGCTCGTCGGCGACGTCGACTTCGCCGCCGTGAGCGAGAAGGCCGCCGCGATCACGCCGGTCCCCGGCGGTGTCGGCCCAATGACGCGCGCCATGCTCCTCTGGAACACCGTCCTCGCCGCCGAGGGCGGGCCTCACGCCGAATAGCTCGGCCAACCTGTCATTCCGAGCGCAGCGAGGAATCTGATCCGTCGCCGGGTCACTCTGCTCTTCAGCCTGCTCCCTCACCCCCGTTCCCCTCTCCCTCGCAGAGGGAGAGGGGCGAGCTTCGGCCTACGAGCTCGCTCGGGGAGCCTGGGGCGAGGGAGGCGCGTTACCGGTTCAGGATGCGCGCCATCCATCTCTGAACAGCCCGTGTAGGGGCGGCTCGCCAGCCGCCCCACGGCTGGTTCGGCGCCACCCAATCTACGTGTCTAGCATGGCCACCATCATCTGCTTACTCGTATTGACACCTTACCCTATCTCTGCTAGCATAGCGCCGATGCGGACGCCGGCCGGCGTCTCGTCGCGTTTCGACCTACGGCCGGCACGGAAGGAGGCTGACGGTCATGACCATCCAGCTCGGCTTCGAGCCAGGCGACTTCAACGCAAAGACGTGGCGCGCCGTAGCCGCGGAGTTCATCGGAACGGGCATGTTCGTGTTCATCGGCACGGGCGCCGTCGTGGCTGCGTCGGCCAGCTTAGTGCAGGTGAGCGGCACGAGCCCGCTCCCGCTCTCCGGCTTCGTCATCGCGATCGCGCTGGCGCATGGACTCGGTATCCTGCTCGCCGTCGCCGCGACGGCGAACATCTCCGGCGGCCATATCAACCCGGCCGTCACCTTCGCGGCGATGATGACCGGAAAGCTCCGCGTCTCGACGGGACTGCTCTACATCGCGGCCCAGATCGGCGCGGCGATCCTCGCCGTCCTGCTCGTGAAGGGCATCGTGGCCGGGCCCATGGAGCTTGGCCTAGGGGCGCACGGCATAAACGTGTTCGACAAGGCCACGGGCACCGGCATCCTGGAGGACCAGGTGGGCGCCGGCGCCGGCGCGGCGCTCTTGCTCGAAGCTGCGATGACGTTTGCGCTGGTCTTCGTCGTCTTCGCGACGGCGATCGATCCCAAGGGCCCGCGACACCTGGCGCCAGTCGCCATCGGGCTGGTCATCATGGCCGACCACTTCATCGGCGTCCCCATGACCGGCGCGTCGATGAACCCGGCGCGTTCGTTCGGCCCGGCCGTCGTCGCCAACATCTGGACGGACCACTGGATCTACTGGCTCGGCCCGCTCATCGGCGCCGGTCTTGCGGCCCTGGTGTATGAGTTCGTCTTCCTCCAGCGGCCGGACGACGAGGCGGCCTGACCGCCCGGTTGCGCGGCGGCTCGGGAGCGCGTATCCTGCCGGATGGGCGATGAGGCTCGCCCGAACGGATAGCCGTCGAACCGCCTGAGAAGGCTAATGGCCTCTACCGGAACCGGTAGAGGCCATTCTATGTGTCTGGAACATGGTTGAACGAGTCATCGCTGTGGCAATCGCCGGTGCGCTGGGCAGCCTGCTCCGCTATGTCGTCGAGGGATTCGTCGACGACCGGCTGGGGCCGACCGTCCTCGGGACGTTTGTCGTGAACGTGACCGGCGCGCTGCTGCTCGGCCTGTTCCTCGGGCTGACGGAAGAGCGTTGGCTGGCGCCGGCGCTCGCTCGCACGGCCGTGGCTATCGGCTTCCTCGGCGCCTACACAACGTTCTCGACGCTCGCGTTCGAGACGGTCGATCTGGCGGAGTCCGGCTCTCTGGCGACCGCCGCCCTGAACGTCGGAGGCAGCGTGGCGGTCGGGCTGGCGGCGGTGTATGCTGGCCTTACTCTGGGACGGGCGATCTAAGACGTGTCCATGAAGATCGAAGGCCCCGGCAAGCTCCTGCGCATTTTCATCGGCGAAGCCGATCGCTGGCATGGCCGGCCGCTCGCTGAGGCGATCGTGCTGATGCTCCGCGAGGAAGGGCTAGCCGGAGCCACCGTGCTGCGCGGCAACGAGGGCTTCGGCGCGGACAGCCGCATTCACACCGCCCATATCCTCCGCCTCTCGGAAGACCTGCCTATCGTCATCGAGGTCGTTGACACAGAAGAGCGTATCCGGAGCATCCTGCCCAAGCTGGACGAGATGGTGCAGGAGGGCCTGGTGTGCATGGCCGACGTCGACATCGTGATGTACAGGCACTCCGGCGGGAAGGCGCAGACCTAGG
>JBBDNH010000053.1:0-7225 GCA_040877745.1 Dehalococcoidia bacterium | reverse complement strand
GGCATGATCGAGCAGATCAACGCCGTCGCGACGCACGGGCTGCACCCTGACCTGACGGCGCTGCTCGACCTGCCGGTCGACGTTGGGCTCGCGCGGGCGACGGGCATGAGGCAGGCGGACCGGTTCGAGCGCCAGGACCCGGACTTCCACGAGCGCGTGCGGCAGGGCTACCTGGAGCTGGCCGAACAGGAGGCCGGGCGCTGGGTCGTGGTCGACGGCGAGCTGCCGCCCGAGCAAGTGACCGCGCTGATCTGGCAGCGCCTGGCACCCTTGCTGGAACGGCCTCGATAGGCAACACTTGGGCGAAGCCGCCCATCGCCGGCTTCATGCTTCCTCTGCTCTGAAGGGACACACGGTGTCGACAGCCACAGCCATTCTGGCCGAAGGCCTCGTCAAGCACTTCACGCCCGAGATCCGCGCCGTCGACGGGATCGACCTGTCGATCGAGGAAGGCTGCATCTTCGGCTTCCTGGGCCCGAACGGCTCCGGCAAGACCACCACGGTGCGCATGCTCACGACGCTGCTGCGGCCGACCGCCGGCCGCGCGGAGGTCGGCGGCCTGGACGTCGAGCGGCAGGCCGGCGAGGTGCGGCGGCGCATCGGCGTTGCGCTGCAGGAGGCCGGCCTGGACGACCTCCAGACCGGCCGCGAGCTGCTGCACCTCCAGGGAAGGCTCTACGCGCTCGACCTGGGCCATGTGAAGCGACGCGCCTCGCACCTGCTCGACGTCGTCGACCTGGCGCAGGACGCGGACCGGGCGATCAAGACGTACTCCGGCGGCATGAAGCGCCGGCTCGACCTCGCGGCGGCGCTCATGCACGAGCCGAAGATCGTTTTCCTGGACGAGCCGACGACTGGGCTCGACCCGATCAGCCGCGAGGCGATCTGGAGCGAGGTGCGGCGGCTCAACGCCGACGAGAAGGTGACGTTCTTCCTCACGACGCAGTACCTGGAGGAGGCCGACCGCCTGGCGGATGAGCTGGCGATCATGAATCACGGCCACATCGTCGCGGAAGGGACGCCGCAGCGGCTGAAGGCCGAGATCGGCACGGACGTGGTCACGGTGCGCATCGAACGAAGCGAGGCCGAGCGCGTGCGCGCCGCCGAGCTGCTGCGCGGCCTGGATGGTTCAGAGGACGTGCGGACGCTGGAGGACTCGGTGGTCGTGTACATCCGCGAGGGGCGGCGCGCCATCGCGCGCATCGTGCTGCTTCTGGACGAGTCCGCGATCCAGGTGGACGAAGTGTCGCTGACCCATCCGACGCTCGACGACGTCTTTCTCCGCAAGACCGGCCAGCACATCGTGGACGCGGCGACGGCCGCGGAGGCGGACTCTAGCTGATGAACGCCCTGCTGAGCACCTTCCACCTGATGAATCGCGGGCTGCGCGAAGCGATGCGGCAGCCCGGCGTCGAGCTCACGAACATCTTCATCCCGATGTTCTTCTTCGCTGTTACCGTGGGCGCTATCGGCAGCGTGGCAGGGATGGCCTTCGGGGTGGACAACTTCCTCGCCTTTCAGATGCCGGTGGCGATCCTGCAAGCCGTCGCGGGCACGTCGGGCAGCGCGGGGCTGGGCACCGTGACCGACATCGAACGCGGGTACTTCGACAAGCTGCTGCTTACACCGGCGCCGCGCATCTCGTTGCTGCTGGGACGGCTGAGCGCGGACGCGGTGCGCGCGATGGGCCTGACGGTGCTGATCCTGCTCGCCGGGCTGGCGGCCGGGTCCGGCATGGAGGCGGGCATCATCGGCATCGCGGCGATCCTGGTGCTCACCGGCCTGTTCGGCCTCGCCTACTCGGCGATCGGGATGGCGATCGCGCTGCGCACCGGCAGCCCGCAGGCGGCCCAGCTGAGCTTCCTAATCTTTTTCCCGCTGCTCTTCCTCTCGCCTGCGTTCGCGCCGAAGGAGATCTTCGCGGGCTGGCTGGAGTTCCTGGCGACGATCAACCCGGTGACGTACATCCTCCAGGGCATGCGCCACCTGATCCTCGAAGGCTGGAGCTGGGGCTCGTTTGCCGGCGCGCTCGGGTCGATCCTGGGGCTCGGTGCGTTCACGATGACGATGTCGTTCGCCGCGCTGCGCTGGCGGACCTCGTAGGCTGCTAGCGCGTGCGACTCAGCCCAATCGCCGTCCTGGTTGCGCTCGGCTGCCTGTGGGGCACGTCGTTCATGTTCATCAAGGTGATCGTGGACGAGATCTCGCCGATGGAGCTCGTGGTCGGACGGCTCTTCTTCGGGGCGGTCGCCGTGCTGGGGGTGCTCGCGGTGCGCGGCTTCCGCATCGAGCGCGACCCGGGCCTCATCGCGCGCGTGGCGGGCATGGCGCTCATCGCGAACGTCCTGCCGTTCGCGCTCATCGGCTGGGCGCAGACGCGCATCGATAGCGGCGTCACGTCGGTCTTGAACTCGAGCATGCCGCTCTGGGCGGCGCTCTTCGCAGCGGCCTTTCTGGCCGAGGAGCGCTTCACGCTGGGCCGCGTGGCCGGGCTGCTGACCGGCCTCGCGGGCGTGGCCGTCCTCGCCGGCGGCGACATCATCGACATCACGGACGGCAGCGTGGTGGGGAAGCTGGCCGTCCTTGGCGCGGCGGCGTGTTACGGCCTGGGGGCGGTCTACGTCCGCGTGTTGCTGCGCGCGCAGGACCCGTTCGCCCTTTCGGGCCTCCAGATCGCGCTTTCGGTGCTGCTGGCGCTGCCGTTCCTCTTCGCCTTCGAAGGCGTGCCCGGTTATGACCTCAGCACGAAGGGCTGGCTGGCGCTGATCACGCTCGGCCTGTTCGCGACGGGCATCGGCCTGGTCGCGTACGTCTGGCTGCTGGACGAGCTGGGTAGCGTGCGCGGGTCGCTGGTGGTGTATGTGACGCCCGCCGTCGGCCTGCTGCTGGGCTGGGCCGTGCTCTCCGAGTCGATCGGGCTGAACACGCTCGTGGGCACGGCGCTGATCCTGGTGGGCGTCTGGAGCGTGCTGCAGGGCGAAGGCCCGGCGTCGCAGCGAGTCGTGGCGCCTGCCGCCGTCGCGGACTAGACACGAGGCTCGTGGCGCAGTAGAATATACAGCGCAACCACGACATACCTCACTGAAGCCTGGAGGGAGCTACCATGCGACTTGGATTCAACCTGCCGCACATGGGACCCGCCGCGAGCGCGGACTCGATCGTCACCGTAGCAAAGAAGGCCGAGGAGCTCGGCTACGACTCCCTCTGGGTGACGGAGCGGCTGCTCTTCCCCGTAGCGCCCAGGACGCCATACGGCGGCACGCCGGATGGGTCGCTTCCCGAGGTGTACCGGACGGTGCTCGACCCGCTGGAAACACTGACGTTCGTGGCCGCGGAGACAAACAGCGTCGCCCTGGGTACCAGCGTGCTCGACATGCCGTACTACAACCCCGTGATGCTGGCGCGCCGGCTGACGACGCTCGATGTGCTGTCGGGCGGCCGACTGCGGGTCGGCCTCGGCCAGGGTTGGTCGGTGGACGAGCATGAGGCAGCGGGCGCGTCGATGAAGGGCCGGGGCGCCCGCGCGGACGAGTTCCTCGATGTCCTGCACGCGATCTGGAAGACGGACCCGGTCGAGTACTCAGGAAGGCACTTCACGATCGCGAAGTCGCACATCCAGCCGAAGCCTGTGCAGCGTCCCCATCCGCCCATCTACCTCGCAGCATTCTCGCCGACCGCGCTGAAGCGCGTCGCGACGAAGGCGGACGGATGGCTGCCCGTCGGCCCGTTCCCCATGATCGCGCAGATGTGGGAGGGCCTGACCGGCATGGCCAGGGAGGCGGGCCGCGACCCGGGCAAGCTCGAACTCGTCATTCGCGCGAACGCGCTGCTAAGCGACGAGGCGCTGCCTGAGGAGGGACGCTTCCCGTTCATGGGATCGAGTGAGCAGATCAAGGCCGATCTCGCTGCCGCGCGAGAACTGGGCGCCGCGGAAGTGCACTTCGACCCGTCGTTTTCGGACGATGGACTGTCGCTCGATGGTTTCGTGCGCGCGATGGAACGGATCAGGGAGCTCGACGGCTAGGCGAGCTCGCAGCTACTTCTCGCGGCGCAGTACGGCGAGGAAGGCTTCCTGCGGGATCTCCACGTTGCCCACGCGCTTCATGCGCTTCTTGCCTTCCTTCTGCTTCTCCAACAGCTTGCGCTTGCGCGTGACGTCGCCGCCGTAGCACTTCGCCAGCACGTTCTTGCGTAGCGCGCGGACGGTCTCGCGCGCTACGATGCGCCCGCCGATCGCGGCCTGGATCGGCACGTCGAAGAGCTGGCGCGGGATCAGGCTGCGCAAACGCTCCACAAGCTCCCTACCCTGCGCGGCGGCGGCGCCTTTGTTCGTAATCAAGGACAGCGCGTCCACGGGCTCGCCGTTGACGAGGATATCCAGCTTCACGAGCTTCGCCGCCGCATAGTGAGAGAAGCTGTAATCGAGGCTGGCGTAGCCCTGCGAGATCGACTTGAGCTGGTCGTAGAAGTCGACCAGGATCTCGGATAGCGGGATCTGGTAGCGCAGCACCACGCGACTATCACCCTGAGCCGCAGCGCGCGCTTGCTCGCCGGCGCGGTCTCCCTGCAGGTACTCCATCGCCTGGAACTCGCCCCGGCGTCCGGTGGCGAGTTCCATCACTGTGCCGATGTAGCGGTCCGGCGTGACGACCGAGATATTCATCCACGGCTCGCGGATTTCGAGGACCTCCGTAGGAGGCGGCAGGTCGGCCGGGTTGTCGACGACCACGACCTCGCCGTTCGTGCGCACAACCTCGTACTCGACGCTGGGCGCCGTGATCAGCAGGTCGAGGTCGTACTCGCGCTCGAGACGCTCCTGCACGATCTCCATGTGGAGCAGGCCGAGGAAGCCGCAGCGGAAGCCCGGCCCAAGCGCCACGCTCGACTCCGGCTCGAACGCGAGCGAGGCGTCGTTGAGCTGCAGCTTCTCGAGCGCCTCGCGCAATAGGGGGTAGTCGTTCGGCTGCGTTGGGTAGAGCCCGGAGAAGACCATCGGCTTCGCCTGGTGATAGCCCGCGAGCGGTTCGGACGCCGGCCTGGCGTCGTCTGTGAGCGTGTCCCCGACGCGGCACTGGCGGACGTCCTTGAGGCCGGTGGCCACGTAGCCGACCTCGCCTGTGCCGAGGCGGTCGACGGCGCTGGGCAGCGGCGTGAAGTAGCCCACCTCCAGCGGCTCGAGCGTGCGCGCCGCGGTCATGAGCCGCAGGGGATGCCCCGACTCGACCGCGCCATCGACGACACGCAGGTACGCGAGGACGCCCTTGTAGATGTCGTACTTCGAGTCGAAGACGAGCGCGCGCAAGGGCTGCGTCTCGTCGCCGCCGGGCGGCGGCACCGTCCGCACGACCGCCTCCAAGATCTCGCGCGTGCCGGTGCCCTCCTTTGCGGACGCGAGCAGCACCTCATCGCGTTTGAAGCCGATCACCTCGCAGATCTGGTTCGCGACGCCTTCAGGGTCGGCGCCCGGCAGGTCGATTTTGTTCACCACGGGGATGATCGCCAGGTCGTGGTCCATGGCCACGTAGACGTTCGCGATGGTCTGGGCCTGGATGCCCTGCGTGGCGTCGACGACGAGGATCGCGCCCTCGCAGGCGGCCAGCGCGCGAGACACCTCGTACGAGAAGTCGACGTGGCCGGGCGTGTCGATCAGGTTGAGCTCGTACTCCAGACCGTCGTCGGCGCGGTACGGCAGCCGGACGGCCTTCGCCTTGATCGTGACGCCCTTCTCGCGCTCGAGGTCCATCGAGTCGAGCACCTGCTCGATGGGCGCGCCACGGGAAGCGCCGATGAGCCCGGTCTGCTCCAGGAAGCGGTCGGCGAGGGTCGACTTGCCGTGGTCGATGTGGGCGATGATGCAGAAGTTGCGGATGCTATCGCGGTCCATGGCAATCAGAGCCATGGTAGCACGGTGGTTCGCTTACGGCGCTGGCTCTAGGCGAAGGGAAGGAAGTGCGCGGGGACGTGCTTGATGACGATGCGGCGCTCCTTCGCGTCGAGGGTGTGATCCATCCCCCACGCGGCCATGACGCCGAGCACCGGCTTCAGGCTCTGACCAAGCTCGGTGAGGTGGTAGGACGCACGGAGCGGATGCTCGCTATAGACCTGCCGGGCGACGAGGCCATGCTCTTCGAGCTTCTTCAGGCGGTCGGACAGCACCCGCGCGGGGATGCCGGGGAGGTTCTCCTGCAGCCCGGTGAACTTGTCTGCCCCGAAGAAGAGCTCGCGGACGATGAGGAGCGTCCAGCGTTCGCCTACCAGGTCCAGAGTGCGCGCGATGGGGCAGATCTGCTCGTACGAGCGCGCCATACATCCTCCCTGCGCGCATTCTAACCCAGTCTGCTATTGACACACAATGGGCAGTCGCTCTATTATGTGCATCGACTCACCAACCCCTAAAGACCGAAAGGAGATCGAGGAATGGGCAAGCCTGTTGTGCACTTCGAAGTGATCGGCAAGGACGGCAAGAAGCTCCAGGACTTCTACTCCGGCCTCTTTGGCTGGAAGATCGACGCGAACAACCCGATGAACTACGGCATCGTCGACGCGAAGGAAGCAGGCATCGGCGGCGGCGTCGCGACCGGCCAGGACGGCCAGAGCCACGTGACATTCTATGTGGAGGTCGACGACCTGCAGGCATATCTGGACAAGGCCGAGAGCATGGGCGGCAAGACGATTGCGCCGCCGATGGACGTGCCGGGCGGCCCGACGATCGCGATGTTCGCCGACCCTGAGGGCCACACAATCGGCATGCTCAAGGCCGGCTCGATGCAGATGTAGCGGCCTTCGGGCTTGCAGCGAGACACACAACGAGGGCGCCGCTTGGGCGCCCTCGTTCGTTTCATAGTGTACTCCAGCTACACGCGGTGGCAGGCGACGAAGTGGTCGGGGGCGACCTGACGCCACTCCGGGATCTCGGTGCGGCACTCGTCGATTGCGATCGGGCATCGCGTGTGGAACACGCAGCCCGGCGGCGGATGCATCGGGCTGGGGACGTCGCCGCTGAGGATGATCCGCTCGCGCTTGGACTCCACCTCCGGGTCCGGGATGGGAACGGCGGAGAGGAGCGCCTTCGTGTAGGGGTGGAGCGGGTTCTGGTAGAGCTCGTCGCGGCCCGTGAGCTCCATAAGCTTGCCCAGGTACATCACGGCGACGCGGTCGCTGATGTGACGGACGACCGAGAGGTCGTGGGCGATGAACAGGTAGGTGAGGCCGAACTGCTCCTGCA
>JBBDNH010000052.1:0-7281 GCA_040877745.1 Dehalococcoidia bacterium | reverse complement strand
GCCGGGCGCGCGGGCGCGCAGGACTACCTCGTGAAAGGCAAGGTCGGTAGCGACGTGCTCGCGCGCACCATGCGCCACGCGATCGAGCGCCACCGACTGCTCGGCCGCGAACGCGAGCTGCACCAGCGCGAGTCGGAGTTCGTCGCCATAGCGTCGCACGAGCTGCGCACGCCGTTGCACGCGATCAGGGGCTTTACCAGGCTACTCCTCGACGAATCCGTGGAGCCACCCGAGCAGCGAGAGTTCCTCACGACGATCGATTCGGAGGCGAGCCGTCTCGGCGACATTGTGAACGACTTGCTGGACGTAGCGAAGATCGAGACCGGCCGGTTGGAGCTGCGCTACGAGGAGATAAGCCTCGCCGAGTTGATCGCCGGGGCGTGCGCTGCGCTGGAGACCCACGCCTCTGAGAGGCGAGTCGAGCTCCGACAGGACTCGGCCGAAGGACTGCCGCGCATTCAGGCGGACCCCGGCTGCCTCTCTCGCGTCCTGGTCAATCTCATCGCCAACGCGATCAAGTTCAACAATGTTGGCGGCACGGTCACGGTCCGAACATGGGCGACATCCGACGAGGTGGTCATCAGCATCCACGACACGGGCGCGGGCATTCCCCGGGAAGCAAGGCACCGGCTGTTCCAGCGCTTCTCCCAGGTCGACGCCTCGTCGACACGCGAGCACGGCGGCGCCGGACTGGGCCTCTACATCACCAAGCAGCTCGTCGAGTCGCACGAAGGCCGTATCTGGCTGGAGAGCGAGGTCGGTCGTGGCACCATCGTTCACGTCGCGCTGCCGCTACGCGCATCGCGAGCCGGGGAGGCGCGAGCGGCGTGAAACGCGTGACGCAAGAACAGCAGCAAAGTTCCGCCTCCCGGTGGATGCTGCCGCGGCCGGGCGGGACGACCATATCGGCAGACGGAGTTGACATGGCTGATAAGGTACTCATTGTCGAAGACGACCCGGCTGCACTGCGGCTCGTAAGCTACATCCTCGAGTCGGCGGGCTACGAGGTGGTCTCGGCCACGAACGGCTTGGAGGCGCTTCAGAAGGCAGTCGAGGACTCGCCGTCGCTCGTCGTCCTCGACGTCATGCTGCCGGGGATCGATGGCTTCGAGGTTTGCCACCGGCTGCGGGCGATCGTCGCATCGCACGTGCCGATCTTGATGCTCAGCGCGAAGGCGCAGGCGGCCGACCGCCAGACCGGCGAACGCGTCGGCGCCGACCTCTACCTCGTCAAGCCGGCCACCCCCGAGGAGATCACCTCGGCCGTCAGACAGCTCCTCGACTGGCAGCAGGCCGCGTAAGGCCCCTGCCTCTGCCGGAAGGGCGAGTGGCGTTCACTCCTTCAGACGATATTGAACGCCCTCTCCCCTCCGATGACCGATTAAGGGGGATGCCCGGAGGCAGCGCCTCCAACGAAGGACCAGGGAGCGAAGGCCCATGACGAGACCCGACCGTACCCGAACTACCCGAATGCTCAAGATGCAGACGAAGCTGCGCGGCCGTTGGCGAGCAGGGTTGATCAGCTCCATCGCCACGCTCACGTGCGCGACGCTGCTCGCCCTCTGGCTCACGCCGGCGGCCCCAATGGGTGTCGAAAGCGGGGAGCTAAGCTACTCGGTCTGGGTCGCCATCGTGCTCGCAGCAGGCACTGCTCTCTTTGGCTCACTCACCGTCCTCGCGCGAAACCGGCTCTCCGGCGAGCGTGACGTCGTCGAGCTCCTGCGGGCGATCATCGGCCTCAGCCAGCGGCGGCGGATCGCCACGCCGAGCCAGTTTCGCCACGCCCTTGAGAAGCAGTGCTGGCGCATGTCGGAGGACCGGCGCGCAGCGCTCTCGGTCATCGTCGTCCGTGTCGGGCTGATGGGCCCCGGCGGCAACCTGCACGACGCCCTCGACCATGCCGCAGAGGCCGTGACGCCGTTCGTCCGGCTGGGCGATACCGTCGGTCAGGTGAACGGAGACGAGGTTGGCATCGTCGCCGTGGGCGCCGACGCGACCGCATGCCGCCGGATCGCGACGCGTCTCGAGCGCGCTTTGGACGGCGCCCGCGAGGCGTGGGGCCAACGAACGCCGCGCGCCGGCATGCTCACAGCGGAGATCGGGTCCACCTCCTTCGACCTCGGTGACGATCCGGGGTCGCTGCTCGACGCGGCCCGCGCACGCCTCCGCCCGATCAAGGCGCGCACGCGCGACCGCGACCGGGCGGCCGTCGACCTTTCGGCGGCAGGCTAGCGAACGGCCGGAGCTTGGCCGCCCGGCATCGTGATCAACCCATGAAGCGCTGGCGCGAGGAAGCAGGCTTCAGCCTCGTCGAGCTGCTGGTCGCGTTCGCCATCACCGGCATGGTCCTCACGCTCTGCTCGGCGGCGCTCTTTCAGTACCTGCGGACGACCGAAGCGGGCCACGACCGGCTCTCGGTCCTGCGCGACCACGGAACGGCGTTTCAGTGGCTCAATCGCGACGGCCAGCAAGCCATCTCGGAGCTGGCGATCGTCAACCCGAGCAGCGTCGACCTCTCCTGGAGCGATCAGGAATCCGGCGACACATTCGAGACCTCGTACGCGCAGTCCGGTGACGAGCTGGAGCGCACCCTCATCGTGAACGGCGGCACGCCCTTCACGCACGCCGTCGCGCACAACGTCGATGTGGCCGGCTTTAGCGCGTCCCGCAGCGGCCCGCTGCTGACCGTGAGCATCTCATCCACGGAGGGCGGCGTGGCGCAGACGCGCACCGAGACCGTCCTCATGCGGGTGCTCACGGCGCCGCCGACGCCGCAGCCGACTCCGACGAACACGCCCACGCCGACCCAGACGCTAAGCCCGACGCCGACGCCGACGTACACACCCACTCCCACGAGCACGCCGACGCCCGCATCCAGCGAATGGCTCGCCACAGGGACCTACACCGGCAACGACGTCGACGGCCGCCTATTCGCGGGAATCGGGTTCCAGCCCGACGTCGTGTTCATCAAGTCGGAGGCCGGCCGGCCAGGCGTGGTTCGCACCAGCACAATGGCAGGCGACAGCACGAAGGTGCTGCCGCAGGAAGCGGCGCTACAGTCGAACCGGATTCAGTCGATCACGGCGGACGGCTTCACCGTGGGAAACAACAACCAGGTGAACAACTCCGGCGAGACCTACCACTGGATCGCGATCAAGGCCGGGTCCGAGGCCGCCGTCGGCACGTACGTCGGGAACAGCGCCGACAACCGTTCGATCGCAGGCGTCGGCTTCCAGCCCGTGTGGGTGATCACGCTCGGTGACGGCGAGAACTCGTGGTTCCGGGCAGGCGGCCAGACGGGCGATAGCTCGTTCAACGTCACCGGCGGCAACCCCAACACCAACCGCATCCAGGCGTTCGAGGCGAACGGCTTCCAAATCGGGAGCAACAACGACGTGAACCGAAACGGCACCACGTTCCACTACATCGCTCTGGCCGCCGGCCCGAACGTCGCCGCAGGCTCCTCGTACACGGGCAACGGCAGCGACGATAGGTCGATTTCGGGCGTCGGCTTCCAGCCCGAGGTGGTCTGGATCAAGGACGATGGCGACCAGAGCGGCGTGTGGCGGCCGGCCAGCCTTTCGGGCGACGCGACGCTCTACTGGGAGGGTTCCGCGCTCGTCTCCAACCGGATCCAGGCCATCGAGTCGGACGGCTTCCAGATCGGGACGCACAACGAAGTGAACCGCAACGGAGACACGTACTACTTCCTCGCGCTGGACGACGGTACCTAGTAGCCGGGATCGCCTCCGTCAGCGGCTGGCCAGATCCTCCAGCTCCTCTAGGGTGGCGCGCGCCGCCCGCCGGCCCGCGCCAAGCAGCGACTGCAGGTCGCCCAGCGCCTGCGCGCGCTTCAGCTCTCCGAAGCTGTACGGCGCCCCGGGGATCGCCACGTCCTCCGAGTCCTCGCCCACGATCTGGATGTACACTCCCGTGTTCGGCCCGCCCTTGTGCAGCTGGCCCGTCGAGTGCAGGTACCGCGGCCCGAACCCCGCTGTCGTCGCAAGGCGATGACGGTCGCGTAGCCCCGCGCGCGCGAATCGCAGTCGCGACTCGGTCTCCTCGTTGCGCGGCAGGTAGGCGAGGATGGCGATGTAATCGCCGGGCCGCGCCTGGTCGAGCAGGCCGGCCGGCGATGGCGTCGCGGGCGCGCCGGTCTCGCCTTCGCTATGGACGCGCGCCGTCGCGTCCTTCGCTGACTGCACGTCCGGCTGGTCGAACGGGTTGATGCCCAGCACGTGGCCCGCGATCGCCGTCGCCAGCTCCCAGCGGAAGAACTCCGCGCCGAGCTGCAGCGCATCGTGATCGGCAAGCCGCACGACCGGGTGTCCCACGCGCTCGAGTTCCTCCAGCCCTTCGTGCTCGCCGATCGCGACGAACAGGCGGTCGTCGCCGTAGACGCCGGGCGCGCCGAGCGGCTCGCCCTCGACCGGGATGATCCCCCTGCCCTCCTTGCCCGTCGACTCCGCCACCAGCTGTTCGATCCAGCAGCCCAGGGCAGCGAGCTCTGGCGGCAGGACCAGCGTGAGCTTGTCTCGCCCGGCAAGCGCGGCTTCGCCCAGCACCGCGCCCAACCACGCACCGGGGTTCTCCTCGGCCGGGCGTTGCCGGTGGCACGCCTCGGCCATCGCTCGCGCGCGCTCCAGCAGCTCGTCGACCTCCACGCCGATCAGCGCGCCCGGCACGAGGCCGAAGTACGAGAGCGCGGAGTAGCGCCCGCCGATGTCGTCCGGGTTCAAGAACACGCGACGAAAGCCGCGCTCCCGGCCGAGCGCCTCCAGCGGCGTTCCCGCGTCCGTGATCGCGACGAACCGCTGACCATCCTGAGCCTTCTCCCAGAAGTACGCCAAGTGCGACATCGTCTCCACCGTCGTGCCGGACTTGCTCGCGACGATGAACAACGTGCGCGACAGATCGATCCCGCGTTCGGCCGCCCGGATCGACGCTGGATCGGTGGTATCGAGCACCTCCAGCCGGAGGTGGCCCTCCGGCGCGCCGAACGCGCTGGCCAGCACCTCCGGCGCCAGACTCGATCCGCCCATCCCAAGCAGCACCGCCGTGCGAAGGCCGTCGTCCGCCACAGAGCGCGCGAACCCCCGCAGCGCCGGCGCCTCCGCGCTCATCCGGTCGACAATCGTCAACCAGCCCAGCCGGTCCGAGATCTCGCGCGGCTCCGGCTTCCAGAGGGTGTGGTCGCGCGCCCAAACGCGTCGCACGACCTGCTGCTCGCCAAACGACGCGAGCCGCGCGCGCACGGCGCCGGTCAGCGTACCGAGGTTGGCGCTGTCCATGTGGTGAGCCAGCAGCTGCTGACGATGCAGCATAGCTGATATACTCGACCCGCCGGCGCGCTATAGGGCATGCCTGCGTCGCGAGCGGGAGTAGCTCAGTGGTAGAGCATCTGCTTCCCAAGCAGAGGGTCGCGAGTTCGAGTCTCGTCTCCCGCTCCAACAGCTTCGTTCTAAGCATATGAAACCCGCGCCGCGACGCGCTGATCAGCTGCACGCCGAAGGGCAAGAAGGCCTTGGGGGTATGAGTGCGCGTTCGGGTGGCAGTTGCTGAAGCCACGCCCAACCAGACCCGTCGATACGCTATACCGGAACCGTGACGAACGCATTCGTGCAGAGCATGGCCCGTAACTTCGATGAGGCGCTCAGGCTGAAGGAGGCGGGGCTGACGGACTGTCCCGGCCGATTGTGGGAGACAGACTTGTGGCCGGGCGAAGCGCCCGCCGTCTTCGGCGGCACGTGAGCGCGCCGCACGAAGGCGCGCCGCCACCAGACGCGCGGTTCGTCTGCGAGCGTTTCGCGCTTGGCGAGCCTGCTGGCGAGATGACGCCCGTCGCGGGCGGGTTGTCGAACCGCATGTGGCGGCTCGTCACCGACCGCGGCGCGTTTGCGATCAAGCAGCTCGAACTGCCGAACGCCTATCCCTCGTGGCCGCCGTGGATCGAGCGCGCATTCCGCTTCGAGTGCTCCGCGTTCGAGCACGGTGTGCCGATGCCGCGTCCGATATCTGTCGCCGCGACGGGCGGCTGCCTCGCCGAGATCGCCGATGACGCCGGTGTCGTCACAAGCCTGCGTGCGCACGCGTGGGTCGAAGGCCGGCCGCTGGCGGGCGTCGTACACGGCGCCGCGACGTCGGAACGCGTCGGCGCAATACTCGCCGGCGTGCACGCGGTGCACAGCGTCGTCGAGGGCTTCGACGGGGGCGACGCACTCCACGTCTTCGGCCAGACGCACTGGCTCGAACGCGCTGAACGCGTCGAGCGCGCGCGGCCCGGCTGGGCGTGGGAGTTTCGCGCGTTGCTGCCCGTGATCGACGCGCTGGAGGCGTACATCATCGAAGCGCGCAGCGACCCCGCGACGAGCATCATGGGCCACCGCGACGCCTGCCAGGGAAACATCCTAGAGACCCCGGCAGGCGATCTCGTCTTGATCGACTGGGACTGGGCCGGGCCGGTGCATCCGCGGCACGAAGTGGCGAAGGAGGCGCTCGGCTGGGCCGGCGCCGATCTCGGTGCGCCCGACGCGCGCGCCGCGCACGGACTGATTGAAGGCTATCGGCGCGCCGGCGGCGTCTTCGACCGCGTGCAGCGCACCGATTTCGGCGAGTTCATCGCGATCGCACTCGACTGGTTCGATCTGAACCTGCGACGGACGCTCGGCGAGTGGCAGCGCGACGAGAGCGACCGCGCGCTCGGCGAAGGCATCGTGCGGGCATCATTCAAGAATCTGCCACGCTTCGCGCGATCGATTGACCGCTGGGTGCAGATACTGGAATGAGCGCGGGCTGAGACGTGACGAGCGCGGCAGCGCCGCCACGCTCGACGAGGCATTGTCAGACATCGTCCGTGGCCTGGCGCGCACGTCCGCCGCGGTAGCGTTCGAAGACCGTGGCCAGCAGCAGCTGAAGGGCGCCGGCGAGCCGGTGCGCGACTTCGTGGTGCGGGCCAACAGCCGATAGAGCGCCGTGCCGCCACATTGCGCCGGCCACTCCGTTGCGTTAGAACATCCCCGACCGTTCGTTGCAGTGTCACCGACACCGTAGCCTGCGAGTCATCCGGAAGCAGAGAGCCTGCCCCGAGCGAAGTCGAAGGGTCGAGGGTTCGAGTCCCTTCTCCCGCTCCAGATACGATTCCGACCTCAGGGGCCGCCGTTTACGCGGCCTCTCCTCGGAAGCAGGTGCTCATCTGTCTCGCCGTTAGATTCGAAGTTGCCCTGTAGAGACGGATAGCAAGGAGTAACGGCATGGACTCGACAGTGACATCAGACCGCGTCG
>JBBDNH010000051.1:0-7310 GCA_040877745.1 Dehalococcoidia bacterium | reverse complement strand
CCTACTGGGCGGCCCCTACGAGGTCTTGCTTACGACTCGGAGGAAGTGGTGTTTGCCGACGCGAAGGAGCGCGCCGCTCTCGACGCGGAGCGAGCCGGCTTCGTCAGCGGCGACCTTGCGTCCGTCCAGCTCCACGGCGCCCTGGCGTACGAGGCGGCGCGCTTCGCCTTTGCTGGCAGCGACGCCTTCGCGCACGAGGAGGTCGACCAGGCTCAACGTAGCGCCGTCGACGCGCACGTCGCGCGCTGCGTCCTCAGGCCGCTGGCCCTGCTGGAACACGCGCTCGAACTCGGCCTCCGCCTCCTGCGCGGCCTGCTCGCCGTGGAACATGGCGACGATTTCGTGCGCGACGCGCTTCTTTACGGCCATGGCCTTCGCGCCGCCGGCCTTGACCTGCGTGCGCAGGTAGGCCAGCTCCTCGTCCGGCAGGTCGGTCGCCAGCTCCAGGTAGTCGGCGAGGGCGGCGTCCGGCAGCGACATCACCTTGCCAAACTGCTCGCCCGGCGGGTCCTCGAGGTCGATCGTGTTGCCGAGGCTCTTGCTCATCTTCTGTGAGCCGTCGGTGCCGACGAGCAGGCGCATGGTGAACACGGCCTGCGCTCGATGCCCCATCTGCTGCTGCAGCTCGCGGCCGACGAGCATGTTGAAAAGCTGGTCGCTCCCGCCGAACTCCACGTCGGCGTCGATCGCGATCGAGTCGTAGGCCTGGAGCAGCGGGTAGAGCAGCTCGTGGATGCCGAGCGGCTTCTGTGCGTCGAAGCGCTGGCGGAAGTCCTCGCGCTGGAGCATCTGCGCCACGGTAAAGCGCCCGGCCAGCCGCACGACGTCCTCCAGGGTGAACTTAGAGAACCATTCGCTCTGCCAGCGCACCTCGGTCTTCTTCTTGTCGACGACGTGGAAGAACTGCCGCATGTAGGTCTCGGCGTTCGCGCGAACCTCGTCCGCGCTGAGCATCGGGCGCATGACCGACTGTCCGCTCGGGTCGCCGATTTGCGCCGTATAGTCGCCCACGATGAGCACGACCTGGTGCCCGAGCTCCTGCAGCTGCTGGAGCTTGCGCAGCAGCACGCCATGGCCGATGTGCAGGTCGGGCTTGCTGGGGTCCAGGCCCAGTTTCAGGCGCAGCTTGCGGCCCGATCGCAGCGCCTCGACGAACTCATCCTCAGGGACGATCTCGATGACGCCGCGATGGAGGATATTGTCGAGGTCGGCGATCGCACTCGCCGAACGGCGCTTCGGGCTGCTGCTCGACGCCTTGGCGCTGGGCGGCTTGGCGCCGGCGGGCTTGGCTTGCCGGCGCTGCTTCGGGCTCATGGCCGCGCGCCGGCGTGGTACGCGCGCGCTGCCTCGACATCGCGGCCGATCTGCGCCACGAGCTCGTCCGGCCCGGCGAAGCGCTGTTCGTCGCGCAGCCGGTGCAGGAACTCGACGCGCAGCTCGCGCTCGTAGCAATCGCCATCGAAGTCGAGCACGTGCGTCTCGACCGTCGGGCGAGCTTCCTCGCCCTCGAACGTCGGCCGCAGCCCGATGTTCGTGACGGAGTCGTGCGTCGTCTCGCCCAGGAACGAGCGCGTGACGTAGACGCCGAACTTGGGCAGCGCCAGGTCGAGCGCGACGGCGACGTTGGCCGTTGGGAAGCCGATCGTCCTGCCTCGCTCGGCGCCGCGCACGATCGGCCCGCGGACGGCGAAGGGACGGCCAAGGAGCTGCGCCACCGACTCCATGTTGCCTTCGCTGAGCGCGGCGCGGACGGCGCCGGAGCCGACCTTCGCGTCACGTTCGCTCAATATCGGCAGCACGTCGACCTCGAAGCCGCGCTCAGCGCCGAGCGCGGAGAGCGCGCCGGAGGTCCCCTCGCGGTTGCGGCCGAGGGCGAAGTCGGCGCCGATGAGCAACAGCTTCAGGTCGAGCTGCTCACTGAGCAGCGCGAGGAAGTCGCGGTACGAGAGCTGCGCCAGCTCGGAGGTAAACGAGAGCACGCAAACCTTGTCGACGCCGAGGCCGCGCAGGAGCGCGACGCGCTCCTCCAGCGAGCAGAGGTAGGTGATCTTCGTGCCGGGACGGAGGACCGTGATGGGATGGGGGTGCAGCGTGACGACGACGCTCGCCAGGCCACGCGCCGGCGCGCGCTCCATGAGCAGCGCCACGAGGTGCTGGTGGCCGCGGTGCACGCCGTCGAACTTGCCGATGGTGACCGCGCTGGGCCGTCCGGGCGAGGCCCGGCTCAGCTCCTCCCGCGCGAGCTGCGTGCTCACAGCCCTTCCTTGACCGCCTGGACTGCCGCGCGCAGGTTCGCCGGCGGCGTTTGGGGTGCGATCGAACAGCCGGGCCCGAGCAGGAAGCGCTTGCCGCCGGTCTCGCGCAGCGCTTCGCGCACCTCCGCGCGCACGTCGTCCGGGGAGCCTTCAAGCAGCGTCTTGCGCTCGTTCGCGCCGCCCATCACGGCCTTGCTTGTCTTCGCCATGGCTTCGGCGAACGATGCGTTGCCCGGCGCGTGCACGGCCCAGTTCACGACCGGGGCCGGGTAGTCGAGCAGGTTCAGGAGCATGTTGTTGGGCCGGCAGACATGGAAGATGTTGAACGGCGCGGCTTGCACGGCGTCGAGCACCTTGAGGTCGTATGGCCGTCCGAACGCGGCGTACTCCTCGGCGGTGCAGACATCGGTGGTCGCCCATTCAGTCGTCGGGAAGAAGATGCCGTCCGCGCCGGCCTCCAGGCAGGCGCCCGCGTACGCGGCGAGCGTCTCCGTCACCGCGGAGAGCGCGCTGTGCAGCGCATCGGGCGCTTCGCTCATCCAGCGATGCACCATCTCGCGGCGCTCCGCCATGCGCCCGACGACGGAGAGCGGCGAGAACACCGTCTGCACGAAGGGAACCTCGCCAGCAAGGCCATCCCGGATCAGCCGCAGCGCCTCCAGCTGCTCCGCAAACGCGCCCGCCTTGGCGTCGACCGGCCGAACCGCCTCCATATCGGACGCCTCGTGCAGCACGCAGGACTCGGTCTCAGGGCCTTGCGTCGGGTCGCTCGATGCCCGGTAGTGGCAGCCCCACGCCTCGGCGTAGTAGGTCGCTCGTGGGTTCACCTTTAGATAGTCGTAGTCGTACGTGCGTACGGAGTCGAGCATCGCCTCGGCGAGGCCTTCGGCCGTCCACTCGCGCACAAAATCGTGGCCCCAGAAGCTGACCGGCGGGCGATCCACGTCGCCGCCCTGGATGGCCGCCATCACGCGTTCGCGCTTGTTCATGCCAGACACGTTCGTCGCCTCAACTCGTTTAGAAAGCGAGAGAGGGGGCCCACCCCCTCCCCGCAATAGGTTTGTAGCTGTGTTTCTGTCGGGCATGCTAGCACGGGGCCGGAAGGGGGTCAAGCTGACCCCATCGCGGCGCGTGACGCCGCGCGTAACACGGCGCGCGAGGCGCGGCGCGCGCTGGCTGCCAGCGCTCGCCTGGATGGCGGGCATCGCCTATCTGTCGCACCAAACGAGGCCCCTGGGCGCGGCCGGAAGCGACATCGAGGCCGCGGTCGCGCATCTGACGCTCTACGCGATCCTCGCGTTCGCGCTCTACTGGCCGCTTGCGCCGGACGCGCCGACGCCGGGCTGGCTCCCGGCCTCGTTCGCGTTCGCGCTCGCAGTGCTGTTCGGCGTCACGGACGAGCTCCACCACGCGCTCGTGCCGGGCCGCGTCGCCTCCACGACCGACCTCGCCCTCGATGGCGCGGGCGCGCTGCTTGGCGTCGTGGCGGCGCTTGTGGTGTCGGGGGTGCTGCGCCAGCTCCAGCCCCACTCAGGGCCCAACCCCTAAGGGTTCTCCCCAATCGACCGATCCTTCTCTATGAGGCCATCCAGGCCCGTAAGGAGACTCGTCATCTACGATGCGGCGGTTAGCTGAACTCGCGACGCTCGCCAGCAGCCCATTGCCTCCGGAGGAGGCGATCCGCGCCAGCCTGCCGCTGGTGCAGGAGGGCCTGGGCGCCGCCGACGTCCATCTGGTCTACGGCTGGGACGACGGCTTCCGCTGGCTGAGCACTGGCTCGAACCTCGAGCTGAGCGACATCGCGCTCTGGCTGGTGCAGCGCGACCTCACGCCGCGCGGCCGCCCGGCTGCGTTCGACGTGCGCGACGGCAAGGTCGTCGAGTTCCGGGACGCGGGCTCTCGGCGTCCCTGCGAGTTCGTCACTGCGCTCCTGCCGCTGGAGACGACATCGGACATGCTGATCGCGCAGGGCACGTGGCCCCAGGGGCTGACGGTCACGCAAACGCGCTTCCTCCAGATCTGCCTGCCACCGCTGGGCCTGCTGGTCCAGCGCTGGCTCGATAGCATCCGCGCGGAGCGCCAGCGCCACCAGCTGAGCGCGCTCGCGAGCATCCCGCAGGTGCTCTCCGAGTCCGACAACCTGGACACCGTGCTCACCGGCATCGCCAGCACGATCGCAACCGTTTCGGGCGTGAACTACGTTTCGATCGACGTGGTGGATCAGGATGGGAACATCTCCTTCCGCTCGATCAACGGTACAGACCGGCCGGGCACGGCGTCGCTGAGCGACCGCTGGAAGCAGGGCGCCACCCGCCCGGACCCGGTGCGCGACGCCGTGATACGAACGAGGAAGCCGATGGTCTTCGCCGACTGCCAGAACGATGAACGGCTGTCGGAGGCGGCGCGCGCGTACTTCTCGCGCACGCTGATCCGCTCCACCGCACTGCTGCCGCTGCTTGCCAAGGACGAGGTGCTGGGCGTGCTGGGCGTCGCGTCGCACCGGCCGATCGAGTTCTCGCCGGCAGAGCTCGAGCTGCTGTCCGCGCTCGGCGCGCAGGTCGCGACGGCGGTCAAGGGCATCCGGCTCTATCAGGAGCTCGCCTCCTCGCGCGAGGAACTGCGCGAGGTCAACGATCAGCTGCGGGAAACGATGGGCATCGAGCATCACCTCGCCCGCACAGACGCGCTCACGGGCATCCCGAACCGCCGCTTCACCGATGAGACGATCGAGGCCGAGTACATCCGCGCGCAGCGCTACCAGACGCCGCTCAGCGTGGTGATGGCCGACCTCGACAATCTGAAGGCGATCAACGACACGTACAGCCACCACGCCGGCGACGCCGTCCTGCAGTTCGTCGCGAACCTGGCGCGCGAGAGCTGCCGCGAGGTCGACGTGGTGGGGCGCTACGGCGGCGACGAGTTCCTCTTCATCCTGCCTTCGACCGACCTGCAGGACGCCGCCGCGTTCGCCGAACGCTTTCGGGAGCGCCTAGCGAGCGAGGCGGCGCCCAACTGCGATGGCGCGCCGCCGCTACACCTGACAGCCAGCCTGGGCGCGGCGCAGTGGAGCTCCGGCTCGCCGGAAGGCCCCACCTTTCTCATTCGTCAGGCGGACCGGGCCATGTACCGCGCCAAGGTGACCGGCCGCAACCGGACGGTGCTTGCCGGAGCCAAAGGCGTTCAGGCCGCCTAGACGCCGGCCCGGCGTTACTCCAGGTTCGCCGCGCGGGGCCGAAGATAGCATCAGAACCCAGCTGGGAGCCTGGTGAGGGCGTGCTCGAGAAACTTGCTCAGCTATCCAACCTCTGCACGGCGCAGGACCCACGCGACAGCGACGTCGTGCGAGCCTGCCGCGTCGTCCGCGACGGCCTGGGCGCCGAGGAAGCGTACGTGGTGCGCTCCGGCGACCCGCACTTCGAGCGCCTGGGCGATAGCGACGACCCTTCGACGTATGAGATCAAGCAGAAGGGCTTCTGGCTGGTCTGGGAACGGCTCGCGCGCAACCCGGACATCCCGGCCGGCAGCTTCGAGGTAGCGGAGCGGCTCGTCCTTGGAGGCGGCATCCTTGCGCCCGGCCAGCCGTGCACCCACGTCGCCTGCATCCTGCCGGGCGAGGAGAGCAACTCCGAGCTGCTGGTGGTGCGCGGCCCCTGGCCCGAAGGCCTCACGCCGGAGGACGTCGAGTTCGTCGTCGCCGCCAGGCCGATGCTCGCCTACCTCGTCCAGGGCGTGGTGGACGGGGAACGCCAGGTGCGCCAGCGCGAGCAGCTCGCCGCGCTGGCGGACGTGTCGCGCGCGTTCAGCGAAGCGCAGGCGAACGAGGAGGTCCTTAGCTCCGTAGCGACGGCGCTGGCAAAGGCGTCCGGGTTCGACTTCGTCCTCGTCCTCCTCTTCGACGAGCAGCTCGAGCACGTCATCGAAGGCGCGATCAACCGCGCCCGTCACTCCGAGACGGAGACCGCGACGATGGCGCGCGATGGCCGGCTCTGGGAGAACGTCGGCCGGCCCGACCCAAGCACGATCGAGGCGTGGCGGCAGGGCCGGCCCATGCTCATCCCGGACGTCTTCGCGCCGGACCTGGAGGAGCGACCCGATCTTCAGGGCATGCGCGATTCGCTCCCGGGACTGCGCGCGTACTACCAGCGCGCGCACGTTCTTTCGACGGCCACGTTCCCCATCCTCTTCCAAGGCCGGCTCCTGGGGACGGCCACATTCACGTCGTCGACGCACCGCAGGCTCGACCCGCCGGAGGTGGGCTTCCTCTCCGCGCTCGTCTCGCAGGCCGCGACGACGATCAAGGGGCTGAGGCTCTATCGCGACCTGGAAGCGTCCAGGGAGGAGCTGCGCAAGTACGCCGAGCAGCTGGAGGAGTCCGGCCGCATCGAGCACCTCCTCGCCCGCACCGACGCGCTCACGGGCCTGCCGAACCGCCGCTATATCGAGGAGACCATGGCGACGGAGACGGCGCGCGCGGGACGCTACGGCGAGGCCGTGAGCGTGGCGATGGCGGACCTGGACCGCTTCAAGGAGATCAACGACGGCTACGGCCACCAGACGGGCGACGATGCCCTCAGGTTCGTGGCTTCGGTCGCTCGCCAGGCGTGCCGGCAGGCGGACCTCGTCGGCCGCTGGGGCGGCGACGAGTTTCTCTTCATCCTGCCGTTCACGGCGGTCACCGAGGCCACGCACTTCGCGGAGCGCTTTCGGGAGGGGCTCGCGGAGCGGACGTTCACGCACGCGAAGCTCGCGCAGCCCGTCCGCATCACGGCGAGCCTCGGTGTCGCGCAGGCCAACGAAGCGACGTTCAGCAACGCAGCTCTGCTGCTGGAGCGAGCCGACCGCGCGATGTACGACGCGAAGGAGGCCGGCCGCAACCGGACGGTGGTGGCAGGCGCGGACGCCCGCGCAGCCTAGCTCTCGACCTCGACCATGAGGGCCACGAGGTTGATGTCGCCGAACGCGACGTTCTGCTCCGCCCGCAGCTTCAGCGCCTTGATCAGCTCCAGCACGGCCAGGAACGAGACGATCACCTCGACGCGGGAACGCGCCGCCGAG
>JBBDNH010000050.1:0-1396 GCA_040877745.1 Dehalococcoidia bacterium | reverse complement strand
CGGCTCAGTCTGGGACGGCTGCCCGCGCACCCGCCTGGCGGCGGCGATCGATGACCTGCGCGACCTCGGCTACACGGCGCAGGTCGCGCTCGAGCCGGAGTTCTACCTCCTCCTTGCGGGCGATGGCGGCGACTACATGCCTGTCAACGCGACGCGGATGTTCAGCCGGGCCGGTCTCGCCGCGGAGCGAATCTTCGTCGAGCGCGTCATCGACGAGCTGCGCGCGATGGGCGTCACCGTCGCCCAGCTCGGCAAGGAGTACGGCCCTGGCCAGTACGAGATGTCAGTTCACCACGCGGACCCGATCCGCGCCGTCGACGACTATTTCTCGCTCAAGGACGCGGTCCGCGATCTGGCGCGCGAGCAAGGGTATGTCGCGACCTTCATGCCGAAGCCGTACAGCCACTGGGCCGGGTGCAGTCTCCACGTCCACCTCAGTCTCTGGGACGCCGCCGGCGAGCGGGACCTGACCGCCTCCGACCGGGACGAGGTCTCGCTCTCCGAGGTGGGAAGCTGGTTCCTCGGCGGCATCCTGGAGCACGTCGACGCGCTGACCGGACTGGGATCGCCGACGGTCAACTCCTACAAGCGGCTGCAACCCGGCTCCTGGGCGCCGGCCAACACCTACTGGGGTTACGGCAATCGCTCAGGAGTGGTCCGCATCCCGGGCGTCGGCAAGCGGCGTCACCTCGAGTTCCGCTCGCCCGACAACAGCGCGCAGCCTTACCTCCTCCTGGCCGGTCTCCTGGGCGCGGGCGCCGACGGCATTCGCCGGCAGCTCGTTCCTCCGCCCCCCTTTCAGGGCGATATCGGCCACCTGACCCAGGCGGAGATCGAGCGCCACGGCATCGGCTATCTGCCGCGGACCCTACCGGAAGCGCTGGCGGCATTGGAGCGAGATGAGGTCGTGGCCGCGGCCGTGGGAGAGACCGCGTTGAAGCACTTCCTGACGGTCAAACGGCACGAGTTGGCCACTTACGAGACGCATGTTCACCCGTGGGAACGGGCGACGTACCTGGAGATTGTCTGATCATGATCGAGGTCGATCATCTACCCGTCGTCGATGTTCATGCCCATCCCTTCCTCAACCGGGGCGCGGTCACTGCCGAGGAGTTCACGGATCTGACGGCCTTTGGCGGCGGCTCTCGCACGTACCTGGAGGAGGGCGGAATCGCCTGGTCCGACGAGGTGCGCGACGAGCTGCAACAGGGCAAGCGCAATACCCTCTACTTCAAACGGATGATTCTCGACCTGGCACGATTGTTCGCGGTCGAGCCGGACGTCGACGCGGTGATGGCGGCACGCAACGCCGCCGTCGCCGCTGGCTACACGGAGTACGTCTCCCGGTTGTACGGCGACGCCGGGCTCGACACGCTGGTCTTTGATTTCGGCATCC
>JBBDNH010000049.1:0-1401 GCA_040877745.1 Dehalococcoidia bacterium | reverse complement strand
TCCTGGCGCAGTCGATCGTGCATGAGGGCATGCGCAATGTCGCCGCCGGCGCCAACTCCATGCTTTTGAAGCAGGGGATCGACCTCGGCTCAGCCGCGCTGGTCGAGCGGTTGTCGGACATGGCCACCCCGGTCAAAGGCCGGGACGAGATCGCTCAAGTCGCGGCTATCTCCGCCGCCGATCAGGTGATCGGCGATCTCATCGCCGAGGTCATGGAGAAGGTCGGCAAAGACGGTGTCATCACCGTTGAAGAGTCCAAGGGGCTCGATTTCGAGACCGAGTACACCGAGGGCATGCAGATCGACCGCGGCTACATCTCCCCGTACTTCGTCACTAATCCGGAGCGGATGGAGGCGGAGCTCGAAGACCCGTTCATCCTGATCACCGACAAGAAGATTTCGTCCATTCAGGACATCCTGCCGGTCCTCGAGAAGGTCGCGGCGGCCCGCGCCCCACTCATGATCATCGCCGAAGACGTCGACGGCGAGGCGCTGGCCACCCTGGTGGTCAACAAACTGCGCGGCACCCTCAATGTCCTGGCGACCAAGGCGCCGGGCTTCGGCGACCGCCGCAAGGAGATGCTGCGCGACATCGCCGCGCTGACGGGCGGCCAGGTCATCTCGGAGGAAGTCGGCCGCCGTCTTGACAGCGCGACGCTGGAAGATCTCGGCCGCGCACGGCGGGTGGTCTCGACCAAGGACGACACCACCTTCATCGAGGGCGCGGGCGATCCGGACGCCATCAAGGGTCGCATCGACCAGATTCGCACCCAGATCGAGACGACGACCTCGGACTTCGACCGCGAGAAGCTGCAGGAGCGGCTGGCCAAGCTGGCCGGTGGCGTGGCTGTGATCAAGGTTGGCGCGGCTACTGAGACGGAGTTGAAGGAGAAGAAGCACCGGGTCGAGGATGCGCTGAGCGCGACTCGTGCCGCGGTTGAGGAGGGCATCGTTCCGGGCGGTGGTGTGGCGCTGATCAATGCGCTCTCCGCGCTCGATGGCGTCAAGGCCGCGGGCGACGTCCAGACCGGTGTCAACATCTTCCGCCGCGCGCTGGAGGAGCCGATGCGCGGGATTGCCGCCAACGCCGGCAAGGACGGCGCGGTAGTGATCGAGATGGTGCGCCAGGCTCAGAAGGAGAAGGGCAACACCAACATCGGCTATGATGTGATCGCCGATGCCTACGTCGATATGCTCGGTGCGGGCATCGTCGACCCGGCGAAGGTGACCCGCTCGGCAGTGGAGAATGCGGCGAGCATCGCCGGCATGATCCTGACCACTGAGGCGCTTATCACCGACAAGCCGGAGGAGAAGGCGGCCGCCCCGGCCATGCCCGGCGGCATGGACTACTAGTACTACAGCGACAGTTAGCGCGTAAACTGGGTCGCCTTTGGCACGACGC
>JBBDNH010000048.1:0-1411 GCA_040877745.1 Dehalococcoidia bacterium | reverse complement strand
CCGCCCGCGCGACTCGCCCAGCTCCTGCTGGTACACTGCCTGTTCTTCCACCGACGCCTGCGCCTCCTCCCCACAGTGCGGGCAGACGCGCCGTACCATGCGCTGCGCGACGATGCCCACCAGTGCCGACGAGATCAGGAACGGATCGGCCCCCAGGTCCACCAGCCGGAACAGCACCCCCACCGCGTCGTTCGCGTGGATCGACGACAGCACCAGGTGGCCGGTGAGCGCCGCCTCCAGCGCGAGCTTGGCCGTCTCGCTGTCGCGCGCTTCGCCCACCAGGATCACGTCGGGGTCCAGCCGCAGGATCGAACGCAGCCCGCCGGCGAAGTCGAGCCCGGCGCGCGGATTGATCTGGATCTGGTTGATGTCCGCGAACTGATACTCGATCGGGTCCTCGATGGTAATGATGTTCTTCGACTCACGGTCGAGCTGGTTCACCGACGCATAGAGTGTCGTCGTCTTGCCGGAGCCCGTCGGCCCTCCCGCGAGGATCATTCCGAACGGCGTCTTCAGCAGCGCGCTGTAGCGCTCCAACGCCTCCTCCAGCATCCCCAGCTCCGACAGCGCCAGGAACGAGAGCGACTTATCGAGCACGCGCAGCACGGCCATCTCGCCATGCGCCACTTCGATCGAAGCGATCCTGAAGTCGACCTGCTTGCCGTCCACGTCCACCGAGAACTGGCCGTCCTGCGGCCTCCGGCGCTCGGCGATGTTCAGCCCCCCCAGCACCTTCAGCCGCGACACGATCGCCGGGTGGACGCTCAGGTCCAGCTTCTGTACATCGTGCAGGATGCCGTCGATGCGATGGCGGATGCGCAGGTGGTCCGCCTGCGGCTCGATGTGGATGTCGGACGCCCGGTCGCGCACGCCCTGCGCGATGAGCAGCTCCACCGTCCGCACGATCGGCGTCTGCGCGACGAGGTCCGGCGTCAGCGCATCCTGCAACGGCCTCGCGTCGGCCGGCGCCAGGCGGCTGACCTGGTGCTCGATTTCGCCTGTGGCGCGGTAGTGGCGCTGGATCGCCTCCGCGATGTCCGCCGGGATGCCCACCGCGGCCCTGATATTCAGCTTCGCGCGCGACTTCAGGTCTTCGAGCACCTGCAGGTTGCCAGGCTCCGCCATCACCACCAGCAGTCCGTCGGCAAGGATGTCGACCGGGATCAGGTCGTGCTGTCGTGCGAAGGCCTCTGGGATCAGCGCCGTCGCCTCCGGCTGTACGGCGTGCCGCTTCAGGTCGATGAGGGGAAGGTTCAGCTGCAGGCTGAGCGCCATCGCCACGTCCTCCGCCGAGGTGATCCCCGCCTCCACCAGGTACGCGCCGAGCCGCTTCCCGCGGCTCGTCGACTCGTGGACCGCCAGGTCGCCCTGCTCGCTCGTAAGGAGCCCGGCCTCCCCCCGCACCTGGCCG
>JBBDNH010000047.1:0-7430 GCA_040877745.1 Dehalococcoidia bacterium | reverse complement strand
GCCCGGCCCATGTCCGCGACGTGGACGGATTCCAGAGCGCGGCCGTGGTCGTCGCTGATGACCGTGGCGCCGGTGAGCGCGGCCAGGTCGCCAAGGTTTTCCTTGCGCCGGTCGCCGAAGCCGGGGGCCTTCACCGCCACGACGTTGATCGTGCCGCGCAGCTTGTTCACGGCCAGCGTCGCGAGCGCCTCGCCGTCGCAGTCCTCGCAGATGATGAGCAGGTTCTTGCTCACCTGCAGCAAGCGCTCCAGCCAGGGCAGGATGTCGTTGACGGCGGAGAGCTTCTTCTCGGTGATCAGGATGTACGGGTCCTCGATGTTCGCTTCCATCTTTTCGGAGTCGGTGACGAAGTAGGGGCTGATGTAGCCGCGGTCGAAGGCCATGCCTTCGACGAACTCCGTCTCCGTGAGGATCCCGCGCGACTCCTCGACGGTGATGACGCCGTCCTTGCCCACCTTCTCCATCACCTCGCCGATCAGGTCGCCGATCTCCGGGTCGGCCGCGGAGATCGAGGCGACCTGCGCCATCTGCTCGCGCGTGGTGACCGGCGTTGCGTCCTTGAGGAGCTGGTCAATCACGGCCGCGGCGCCCTTCTCGATGCCGCGCTTGATCGCCATCGGGTTGGCGCCGGCCGCGACGTTCTTCAGCCCCTCCCGGACGATCGCCTGGCCGAGCACCGTCGCGGTGGTCGTACCGTCGCCGGCGACATCGTTCGTCTTGGAGGCGATCTCCTTCGCGAGCTGGGCGCCGATGTTCTCGAACGGGTCCTTGAGATCGACCTCCTTGGCAATGGTGACGCCGTCGTTCGTCACGCTGGGCGCGCCGAACTTCTTGTCCAGCACCACGTTGCGGCCCTTGGGCCCGAGCGTGATCTTCACCGCGTCGGCCAGGGCGTCGATGCCGTCCATCAGCGCGCGTCGCGCTTCATCGTCGTAGAGCAACTGCTTTGCCATGCGAATTCACCCCTTATGTTAGTGAGATGCGCACGCGCCAGCGCGCGTGCAGACTAGTTGTACCGGAAGCGCGCGTAGCGGGCAAGAGCCGCGGGGCGTTAGGCCGGCGGATCGATGAGGCGCGCGCGCGGGCGGCGCTTCATCAGGCTGGGGAAGCTCTCCGGGCTCACCTTGAGGATGGCCGCATAGCGTCGGGCGTTCTGCAGGAACCGCTCTTCGCCGGTCTTTCGATAGCGGTTGAAGCTGTCCAGCATCTTGTCGGCGATGAGCGGCAGGTCGAAGCCCATAATGTAGCGCTCGCTCATCTCGTTCAGCGCATCGAGGTAGAGCTCGAAGTACGCGGAGAGCTTTTTGAGCAACGCGCGCTGCTGCGTCAGCTCGGCCAGCTCGTGCTGGGCGGCCATGCGATAGAAGCGCTTGCCGGTGGTGACGTAGTAGCCGCGATCGACGAAGGCGACGTGCGACGCGCGGCGGCGGCGGCGCAGCGCGCCCGGAAAGATGCCCGTGACGAAGAGCGCGTTGTCGCCGTACTTGCGGTAGGCCTCGAACAGGTTCTGGAAGTGCGTGAGCTGCTTGGTCTCCCGCAGCAGGTCCGACAGGTAGTAGAGGCTCATCGAGCCGCCTTCGGCGATCGGGAACAGCTCTCGCGTGAAGAGATAGCGGTCGAGCAGCTGGCCGAGGTATTCGACGACGGCGGCGTCGGTACTGGAGCGCTCGACGTAGAGCACCTTGATGACGAAGAGGTCGAACAGCGTGTGGGTGGAGACGCTGGTGATCTCGCCGATGTCGTCGTAGAAAACGCTAATCAGGTCATCGACGCGGCGCGAGAAGGCGCGGTCGGCGGCGTTTGTGCCGTCGTGGTCGACGATGACCTGCTTCAGCTCCTGGACGGCCGATTCCAACATGGCCAACCTCGTGCCGAGATCGTACCAGATGTTCGACGCGAGGCGATACGGACGAGATCAGGGAAGGCCTGAGGGAGCTAGGCGACGGCGTCTTGGGCGGCTTTCTCGGCCTGGCCACGGCGGTCCCAGGAGAGGTAGTCGCGTTCGTCGTGGCCGAGGTAGAGCTGGCGTGGACGGGCGATCTTCTGCTCCGGATCGAGCAGCATCTCCCGCCACTGCGCGATCCAGCCCGCCGTGCGCGGGATGGCGAAGAGCACCGGGAACATCTCCACGGGAAACCCCATCGACTGGTAGATGATGCCGGAGTAGAAGTCGACGTTCGGGTAGAGCTTCCGCTCGATGAAGTACTCATCCTCGAGCGCGATGCGCTCGAGCTCGAGGGCGATATCGAGCATCGGGTTTCGGCCGGTGACCTCGAAGACCTGGTGGGCGAGTTCTTTGATCACGGACGCGCGCGGGTCGTAGTTCTTGTAGATGCGGTGGCCGAAGCCCATGAGCAGGTCTTCGCCGTCCTTCACCCGCTTGATGAACTTCGGAATGCCGCGCACGGAGCCGACTTCCGTGAGCATGCGCAGCACGGCCTCGTTCGCGCCGCCGTGGAGCGGCCCGTAGAGCGCCGCCGTGGCCGCCGCGATCGCGGAGTACGGGTCGACGTGGGAGCTGCCAACGGAGCGCATGGCGTTCGTGCTGCAGTTCTGCTCGTGGTCGGCGTGCAGGATGAAGAGCACGTCCAGCGCGCGCTCCAGCACCGGGTCGGGCTGGTACTTCGCCTCGGACATCTTGTAGAGCATGTTGAGCAGGTTGCCGGTATAGCTCAGGTCGTTGTCGGGATAGACGTACGGGCGGCCCAGGCTGTGGCGGTAGGCGAAGGCGGCGATGGTCGGCATTTTGGCGATGAGGCGGATGATCTGGAGCTGGCGTACGTCGTCATCGAAGATCTGCTTCGACTCCGGATAGAAGGTCGAGAGGCCGGCGACGGTGCTGACCAGCATGCCCATCGGATGGGCGTCATAGAGGAAGCCATCGATGAATTTCTTTGTGTTCTCGTGCAGGAAGGTATGCACCGTGACGTTGTGCTCCCAGTCGATAAACTCGGAGCGGGTCGGCAGGTCCCCGAAGACGATCAGGTATGCGGTCTCCAGGAAGGTGCTCTGCTGCGAGAGCTGCTCGATTGGGTAGCCGCGATAGCGCAGGATACCGCGGTCGCCGTCGATCGACGTGATTTCGCTCTTACACGAGGCGGTGTTCGTGAAGGCGGGGTCGTACACCATGAGACCGAAGTCGTCCTTGCGAGTCTTCATCTGGCGGAACTCCATCGCGCGAACAGCGCCGTTCTCGATGGGCACCTTGTAGGTGCGTCCGGTGCGGTCGTCGGTAATGGTGAGTGTGTCGCGGGCCATGGCGATGCTCCTTTCGGGTGTGCCGCGTTGGGTCGCGGCTATCGCCATCATCGATAGCAGCCTGAAATGTGTTCTATTAGTCTACCGCGTTTCCGTCGCTCCCCGCTGCGCGCCACCCGATGCTTGTACGCCATGATGAAGCATCGGCTCACCGCCGGAGTTCGCCATCCTCAGAGCCACGAGGGACGCCGTCCCAAAGCGCGTGGACCGCTATTCGATCGACTCCCAACGCCCCTCGAGCTTCTTGGCGACGGCGGGCATGGTGGTGTACTCCATCTCCTCCAGCGGCAGCCGGTGCGGCTCCCAGGGGCCGTGACGACGCAGATAGTCCGCGACGAGGTTCGCCTGGTGGCGCGCCTCGTCGAAGCTGGGGTCGTCGAACATGTCGCGCGGGCCGATGAGGATCCCGTTCGCGACCTGGAAGCCCAGGCAGGCGATGCGCGGCGGCCCATCGAAGCGCGACGGGTTGGCGTCCTTAACGGCGCAGGGCATCCACGGCCCGTTGTGCGAGCCTCGCATCCAGCCCTCGACGATGGCCGGGAACGCGAACGGCTCCAGCACCTCGCCCACGGCCGGGAAGACGCCCTGGGCGCGCACGACGCAGGTGGGGTCGTCTTTGCCCACGTAGCGGCCGGCGATGAGCGCGAGCTTGTCCGTGCTGGAGACCGCGCCGATCTCGCCGCTGTTCCGGCTGTAGACCGTCTTCACGCAGAAGCGCGAGGGCGAGCCGAGGAAGACGAGGAGGTCGTAGAGCTCCTCGGGGCAGTCGAACCGGATCTTCTTGTGGTTGATCACGTCATGCACCTCAAAGGTGAAGCCCTCGTGGAGCGGTTCGGCGATGACGAGGCCGGCCGTGTTGAACGGATCGGCGAACATCTTGTAGAGCGGCAGGTTGAAGGAACCTGCGGAGGTCTTGTCGCCCATGAAGACGAGGATCGGCTCCGACGTCCGCTCTTCGATCTCCATCTCCGCGGAGCCGGGGCCCATGCCGCGGATGTTCCCCGAGAAGGCATCCGAGAGCAGGTCCTGGCCCGCGCCGTAGAGCTTGAGCTTCTTGGCGACCTCGGTGCCGGCGAGGAACGTGTCCCAGGCGAGGCGGTGCACTTCCTCGTTCAGCTCGCCCCGCTCGTGCGTCATGATCAGGAAGAGGTCGTCGCCGCAGTGGGCGACGTAGTAGTCGACGAGGGTCCCCGCCTGCTTCGCCTTTCCGAGCATCCCCTCGGCCTCGGCAATGAGATCGGGGTGCATCGACGAGTGGCCGACGTAGCCTCCGACGTCGGCCTTGATTACAGAGATGGTCAGCATCGTCAATCGCCTCCTTACAGTGAGACCTTGCGGTCGGAGCTGGCTCCTTGGGATCGATTCGCGGTGTGGCTGCGCTATGCTACCAACGGGCGGAAGGAGGTGTCAAGAACGGGCCTCCCTGCCGCGCCGAATCTTCAGCGTAAGTGAGGCCGCTGCGTATAATGGGCCTGACCCGGCGCGCGCCGGGGACGCTTCAGCACCAGACCGGAGGCGCCAGGATGCCCCGTCCTTCCCCCACCGGCGTGTCTGCGCAGGGCCGCGTGGCCGGCTCGCGCCCATGGTCAGTGGTCCATGCCCGTTAAGACCTGGGTTGGCCGCTTCGCCATCGTCAAGGGCCAGCCCCAGGAGGAGAGCCCGCTTCTCCGGAGCTTCCCCCGGCAGAGGCCCGACGAAGAGGAGGACGAGCTCTACGTCCTCGTCGAGCCCACCTCCGAAACGAGCGAGGAGTACGCCGGCCAGCTCGTCGATGCTATCGGGCGCATGTACCGCCAGGACGCGCTCTCGATCACGGGCGCGGTCCTGCGCGCCCTGAAGGCCGCCCACCAGCAGCTGCTGGACTGGAACGCGCGCACCCTGCGCGAGCAGCAGGTCGGCGCCGGCGTAAGCTGCCTCGCCGTGCGCGACCGCTCCGCGTACCTCGCCCAGATCGGCCCCTCCGTCGCCTACCACGTCGGCGGCGGGCGCTTCCGGCGCACCGTGCCCGAGGGCGAGGCGGTGGAGCCGCTCGGCCTGGGGGGCGCTGCCGAGCCGACGTTCAGCCGCTACCAGCTGGAGCCGGGCGACCTGCTGCTGATCGCATCGCCCAAGATCGATGAGATGCTGGACGAAGCCCGCCTGCGTTCGATCCTGCTGCGCGGCGGCGACGAGGCGCTGGTGGAGCTCTTCCGCATCGCCAGCGACGCCCAGGACTTTTCGCTCGTCCTCCTCGCCTGTGTCGTGGAGCCGGAGGACGCCGGCGGGCCCGAAGGCGATGCGTACGTGGCTACTGGGGCCCCACTGGAGGAGCCCGCGCCGGACGTGACCGAAGGCGTCGCGCTTGCGCCGACGGGCGCGGGCACCCCGGCCGACGAGGCGATCCCGGCCTTCGGCCAGCAGCCCGACGCCGGCGCCGCGCCGCCCCTCGACGCGCCGCTCGAGGAGCCCCAGGAGGAGCAGGTCCCGGAGTGGGCGCAGGAAGAGGTGCCGCCGGCGCCCGCGGGCCTCACCCAGCCGCCCGTGCGCATCAAGGGCCCTGAAGCGGCGATGAGCTACCGGCGAAGCACCGGCGTCGCGGCGTCGCTGCCGCGCATCCCGCTGCCGGCGGTCATCGCGGTGCTGCTGCTCGCCGCCGTCGGGCTGCTGGCGTGGCTCGTCCTGCCTTCGGCGCTGGAAGAGAGTCGCGATGACCAGTTCGCCGACTTCATTGCCGAGGCGAGGGCGTCGCTCGATGCGGCGCTGGCCACGGACGACCCGGCCCAGCGGCGCGAAGCCCTGCAGGCCGCCGAGGCCGCGCTGGGGGAGGCGGAACAGCTTGAGCCGGACAGCGCCGAGGCCGCTCGCCTGCGCGCCGAGATCGAGGTGGAAAAGGCGCGCCTTGACGCGGTCGTCGTCTTACCGGAGCTGGAGCTGATCACCGATATCAGCGAACGCGTGCCGGGCGCGGTCTCGCCCAGAGACCTCGCCCTGGGCGGCGGCGGCGCCTACTTCCTCGACCGCGAGCAGGGGCGCGTGATTGCCCTCTCGCTGCTCGCCGCGGACCCGGAGCCGTTCGTGCTGTTCGAGGGCGGCGACCTGATCGGCGCGGAGATCACGGGGCAGCCGCAGCAGATCGCCTGGGCGGAGGAGCTGGGCGCGCTGCTGATCCTGGACGACGCCCGCAGGCTGATCGCCGTCACGCCGCCGGCCGGTGGCCGGCTGCTCACCGTGCGGAGCTCCGAGTCGTGGGGATCCGCCGACGGCATCGCCTACCACGAGGGAAGCCTCTACGTGCTCGACCGCGCCGGCGACCAGGTCTGGCTCTACCCGCCCAGCGAGACCGGCTTCGACAGCGAGCGCACCGGCCTGCTGGACGCGTTCGACCTGGAGACGGTGCTGGAGCTGTCCGTGGGCGACGAGCTCTATCTGGTGATGGGCGACGACACCATCGTGCGCTTCCCGGGCAGCGTGGCGCGGCCGTTCACGCAGGCCGCGATCGACGTGGCGCTCTCGTCGCCGGCGTCGCTCGCGCCGCTGCCGGGCTCGGGGCTGGTGCTGGTCGCGGACCGCGGCAACGCGCGCGTCGTCGTGTTCACGACCGACGGCACCTTCCGCCAGCAGTACCAGAGCCCGTCGCTCACCGACCTGCGCGCCATCGCCGTCGACGGGCCGAACCGGCTGCTCTACATGCTCGTAGGCGGCCGGCTCTACCGCACCCCCATGCCGGCCCTGCCCGCGGCGCTGCCGGACAACACCAACGACGGCGACGGCGGAGGCGGCGCGACCCCGGGCGACGGCGCCAGCAGCGACGGCACGCTTAACTACGAGATCGTCGCGCGCGAGGACGTCGGCGAAGCGGGCGTGGTACAGCCCGTGTACCGGATCCTTCTGCCGGGCGCAGCGACCGAAGCCGTGATCCAGGCCATCGCCGAGGAGATCATCGAGCAGGAGATCGAAGCGGAGCCGGTGAACGCGATCGGCTTCTTCTTCTACCTGCCCGACACCGACACCACCGGCCCCTACACGGCCGGCACCGCGACGTGGGCCCCGAACGGCCTCTGGGGCGACGCTGACACCGTGGTCGCGGGAGATTACGCGAGCCACGAGCTCGTCGTGCGCGCGGGCAGCAGCGCGCCGCCCTAAGCCATGAAGATCCTCGGCATCGAGACCTCCTGCGACGAGACCGCGGCCGC
>JBBDNH010000046.1:0-7443 GCA_040877745.1 Dehalococcoidia bacterium | reverse complement strand
GGGGCGGGGGTGGCGCATGGTTGCTAGGCCAAGCGCCTAGCACGCCCTTCCGTTTCGGAAGGGCCGACGCCTAGGAGGCCACCTCCAAGGAGTCGCGGATGGCGCGAGGCGCTAGGCCGTCGCAACGTTTATGAGACATCCGCATCACCTCCTTTCCTGATTGCGATGCTATCATGGCGCCCCAGGCGTGTCAAACAGCGGGCCCTCTCGGATCTTGCGTATCGAGTCCCCCATCTCCTCCCGGTCCTGGAATCGAACGCTATAGAGCACGCCGTAGAAGTGCCGCAGCTCCCAGAGGCGGCCCATTCTGTACATGTCCTCTGCATCGAAACGGCCGCCCTCGACGCGGTACGCGCCCAGCGTGCGGGCGAGGAAGTCCACGCCCAGGTGGAGCACCGTCGAGAAGTCGAGCGCCGGGTCCGCCAGCGCCGCGTGCTCCCAGTCGACAACCCCGACGAGCTGCGTCGCCCCGTCATCGACGATCATGTTCTCGAACCAGAAGTCGCCGTGGGCGACGACAGGTTCGAAGCGCGTCATGCGCTCTTCGCTCAAGAACGACTCCCACCAGCGCTCGATGCGCTCGACCTCGTCCGCGCTCATGCGCTCGCGGATCGCGGGCATCGTCTCCGCGCGTAGCGCCCGGTAGCCCGCAGGGCGCTCGTCATGCGACGCGAGGCCCAGGTGTTCAACCTCGGCGAGAGGGATGCGGTGCAGCGCCAGCAGCACACCGGCGACCTGCCCGGCGAGCGGCCCGATGTTGTGTTCATCGAGGTCGCTTGGCCAGAGCGGGCGGCCCTCGATCTTCGGGTAGCCCATCGCGCCGTGGGGGAGCGCCGGGGAGCTCTCGACGAACCAGCGCGGCTCCGGCACAGCGATGGGCAGGTGTTCGCGCAGCACCGGCAGCAGCCGTTGCTCGCGCGCGTAGCGCTCCGCCGAGCCGGGCGTCTTCGCGATGCGGAACACCAGGCCTCCGTTGGTCTCCACGGCAATGCTGTTGAACCCGCTGCCGAGGATACCGCGGACGGAGAGCGGCGCCAGCTCCGGGAACGTTACGCCCAGCGCCCGCGCGATGGCGTCCGGCTCCGTGGGAGGGCTCCCGTCCATGGCTATCTCAAACGCGCTTCTTCATGGCGCGCTGCATCTCGCGTTCGGCCTCCCTGCGGGCCATCGTCGCGCGCTTGTCGTAGCGCTTCTTGCCGCGCACCAGCGCGATCTCCACCTTCGCGATGCCGTCCTTCAGGTAGAGCCGCAGCGGCACCAGCGTCAGCCCCTGCTCCAGGACGGCGCGCGAAAGCTCGCGTATCTGCGACTTGTGGAGCAGCAGCTTGCGCTTGCGCGTGGGCTCGTGGCCGTCGGGGCCGGCGGGCGCGTACTGCGAGATGTGCGTCTGCAGCAGCCAGAGCTCGCCGCGCTCCGGCCGCGCGAACGCCTCGCGCAGGTTCACGCGCCCCTGGCGGATCGACTTGATTTCGCTGCCGGTGAGGGCGAGCCCGGCCTCGACGCGCTGGAGCACCTCGTAGTCGTGCTGCGCCTTCCGGTTCACGGCCACGCGTTCGATGGCCATGGGAGTAGGGATCGGCTAGGGCGTGACCGAAGAGGGGACGGGTTGGGTGCTGGCGACGAGCCCGCGCAGGTGCTCGATGGCCGAGAACACCTGCGTGTCAGCGCGCGGGTCGTACTGCGGGTCGAACGGGCCTGGCGTCACCTCCACGTCGGGGCGGATGCCCACGCCGTCGATCTGGATGCCCTCGGGGGTCAGCCAGTGCCGGATCGTGACGAACAACGCGCCGCCGTCGTCCAGCTCCCGCGCGCGGTTCACGGTGCCCTTGCCGAAGCTCGTCTCGCCGATCACGATCGCCCGGCCGTTGTCCTTGAGCGCCGCTGCCAGCACCTCGGAGCCGCTCGCGCTCAGCCGGTCCATCAGGATCACAATGGGTAGGTCGGTGCCGGCGCCACCCGGTGTCGCTCGATAGAAGCGTTCGTCGTCGTTGTCGTCCTGCTCAATCAGCATCACGCCGTCGTCGAGGAAGATGTCCGCCGTGTCCAGCGTCTCGTTGAACAAGCCGCCGGGGTTGCTGCGCACGTCGAGGATCAAGCCCTCCGTCCCGGCCGCGATCGCCTCCGAGAGGACCTCCTGTACCTCGCCGGGCGTGCGTTCTGTGAACTGCGAAATGCGCAGGTACGTCAGGTCGGTGACGTCGTTGCCGTCTGCGTCCCGAAGCACACCGCCCGGTGGTGTGGTGGTGACGCTGTTCACGCGGATCTCGTCGCGGACGATGAGGTAGTCCTCGGTGGTCCCATCCACGTGCCGCACCGTCAGCGTGACCTGGCTGCCGCGCTGACCTCGCACCTTGAGAACCGCGCGGTCGAGCGGCCAGCCGGCGATCGATTCGCCGTCCACGGCGAGGATGATGTCGCCCGGCACCAGGCCAGCCTCCGCTGCCGGGCTGCCTTCGAACGGCGCTACGATGACGATGTTGTCGCCCTGCTCGTTCACCGTGGCGCCGATGCCATCGAAGCTGCCCGAAGGCCCGAGCGAAAGCTCGTACGACGTTGGGTCGACGTAGAACGTGCCGGTGTCGGCCAGGCTATCGAGCAGGCCCTGGATCGCGGCCTCGTAGAGCAGCTGCGGGTCGAGCGCCTGGCGGTCGAAGTACTCGTCGCCGAGGATGCTGACGATCTGCTCGAGCGTGTGGAAGTCGATGTCGCCGCTGTTGATGACGTCGTTGACGTCCTGGCTCGTGTCCCGCCCGGCACTGTCGCTGCCGGCGGCCCGGTCGCTCGATACGTAGCCGAGCGTAAAGACCAGCGCAAGCAGCACTGCCGCCAGGAGTGCGCCTACGGTCCAAACAGCCGCGCGATACATGTATTGGGTCTCCTTGTGCGGGCGCTATCGACGACCCGGGAGCGGCGTCGTTGCCACAATCTCAGTCTAGCATGACGGATTGGCCAACGCACAACCGCTCGTATCTAACTAACAACAGGGCCGGACGTTGGGCTGTTACGGCGAGCCTACTACTGCGCAAGCGATAGCGCCGGCGGCGAAGCCGGGCTCTTCTTCGCCTTGTACACGCGGTCGTCGGCCAGCTGCAGCAAGTCGGAGACCGTGCGCGCCTCGTCCGGGCAGCAGGCCACGCCGCACGATGCGCTCAGCGGCAGGCTTTCGCTCAGCGGCCCGGCGTTCGTGTGGCCCGTCGCGATCGCGCGCGACAGCTTCTCGGCGGTCGCCTCGGCGGCGGCGCGCGTCGTGTCGGGCAGGATGATCGCAAACTCGTCGCCGCCGTAGCGCGCGGGGATGTCGGCGCCGCGTACCTGCTCCTTGATCACGCGGCCCATGAGCGTCAGCAGCTTGTCGCCCATCAGGTGGCCGTACGTGTCGTTCACGTCCTTGAAGTTGTCCAGGTCCAGCAGGATCACCGAGACCGGTCGCCCGTAGCGGTTGGCCCGCTCCACCTCGTGCGTGAGCTGCTCGTAGAAGTAGCGATGGTTGTAGAGGTCGGTGAGCGAGTCCTGATAGGCGAGGCTGCGCAAGCGCTGGCTCAGGCCCTCCAGGTGTCCTGAGTACGCGCGCTCGATCTGGACCGTGGCGTGCTTCGTGTAGAAGCCCAGCACCAGCCCGAGCGCGCCGATCAACACGACGCCCGTCGCCTGGCCGAGCTGGTACAGCCGCTCCGCGATGACCTCGCCCGCGAACAGCGACCAGCCGAGCGTCGCGAACACCAGCGGCACGATGATCCAGACCAGATGGCTGGTTCGCGCGCGCCGGGGAAGCCTACGCTCGGGCAGCGGGTTAGCCCCGATCGGCTCCTCGGCGACAGGTGCGTCGAGAGGTGGAAAATTAGCCATAGCCGCGCTACTCGCCTGACTGCCCCTTACTGAGAAAGGACGTGCCTTCGGTGGCGCGGCTGCCGTGGCCCCTGCAACGGGGCGGTAGGCCCTGGCGCTTTGCGTCCCACCCTTTCGGGTGGTTTGCCGTTATCGGAACACGTTATACGTGATCTCCAATTCGAGTATCGGCCGTTCGGCTGACTTCTGTATGGCTGGATAGGGAGTTTCCGTATTTCAGTCGCTGAATACGCTTAGAGGATAGCTTCCTGCTTCATGCACCGGAGCGTCCGCGTGAATGCCTCCACCGTGCGCTCGGCGTCGGCGCTGGTGTGGACGCCCGATACGAGGCCGCCGGTCCCCATCAGGTCGACGCCCTCGTTCAGCATTCCGCGGCGGAGCGCCCAGACGGCGTCGCGGGGCGTGCGCGGCATCCGCTCGCCGGGCTGGCCCTGCCAGTCCCACGCGAAGCCGTCGACCGGCGGCGGGCACTCCTGCCCCAGGATCAGATGGAACATCGAGGCGTCGCCGTACGCGCAGCCCGCTACGCCCTCGCTGCCGATCACCTCGTTCAGCCGCCGCACCAGCGCGCGATTGAGCTCGTTCGCGCGGGCATGGTGTTCGCCTGTCGCCACTTGCTCCAGCGCCGCGTTCCCCGCCGCCGCCGAAAGCGGGTTTGCGTTGTACGTCCCGGGGTGCGGGACCCGGCCGGCGAAGTTGCGCGCGTCGCCGCCGCCGAACTCGATCAGCGAGAGTATCTCGCGCTTGCCGGCGACCGCGCCGCCCGGCAGCCCGCCCGCGAGGATCTTGGCGAGCGTCGTCAGGTCCGGCGTGACGCCCGAGAGCGACTGCACGCCGCCCGGCGCGACGCGGAAGCCCGTCACCACTTCGTCGAAGATGAGGACGGCGCCGGCTTCGGCCGTCGCCTCCCGCAGCAGCGGCAGCATCGCCGGGTCGAGTGGCAACGAACCCCAACTCGCCCCGGTCGGCTCGAGGATCACCGCCGCGACATCCTCATCGCGCAGCGCCTGCCGCAGCGCGTCAGGGTCGTTCTGCGGCAGGACGACGACATTCGACAGCGTGCTGTCGGGCACCCCGAACGCGTGCGGGTGCACGCCCTCGCGGTCGGGCGCGCCGGCCATGTTGTCGTTCCAGCCGTGGAAGTGCTGCTCGAACCGCACGAACGTGTCGCGGCCGGTGAACGCGCGCGCCAGGCGCACGGCCATCATCGTCGCCTCCGTGCCGGAGCTGGTGAAGCGCACGACCTCCGCCGACGGTATCAGCTCGGTCACGCGCTCGGCCCAGCGCACCTCCAGCTCCTGCGATGCGCCGTAGTGCGTGCCGCGTTCGAGCTGCCGGGCGACGGCCTCGGTCACGGCCGGGTAGCTGTGTCCCAGCAGCAGCGCGCCGTGCCCCATGACGAAGTCGACGATCTCGTTCCCGTCGACGTCCCATTTGCGCGAGCCCTGCGCGCGCTCGACGTACACCGGGAACGGCGTGAAGTAGCGCACGTCGTGCGTGACGCCGTCCGGGAGGACGCGCGCCGCGCGCTCGTGCAGGCGCCGGGAGCCCGCGTGCAGCTCTTCGAAGCGCTCCAGGATTGTGGTCACGGCCAGACACCGGGCGCGGCGAGCACCGGCAGGTCGAGCATGGTCACCAGGCCCGGCTCGTGCGCGACGACGCGCGGCACCGCGTTCACGATGACGGCCGCGGTCGCCGTGTCGCCCATCACGCCGCCCTCGATGATCAGGCGAACGGGCGGCGTGCCGTCGATCTCGATCTCGTCTCGCGGCCGCTCGGCACCGGTCGACATCTGGACGACCGCCTCGATGACGTTGCGTCCGTTCAGCGTGCCCGTCGCCGTCTGGCGCATGCCGGCGGCCTTGCCGTCGGCGCCGGCGAACGGGTCGATCGTCTCCTCGAGCGTGTCCAGCCGCCAGCCAAGGCCTTCGGCGAGCATCCAGCACGACTCCTTCAGCCCCACGTGCCCGAAGCGTCCGGTCGCTGCCTTCTCGCGGAACTCTTCGACCGAAAGGCCGACGCCGACTTTGCGCTGGAGCTGGATGCGACGCTTGCCCACGTCCACGATGCGCGTCGTGCGTACCGCCTCGACGCGCTGGCAGACGGCGCTCAGCGCCACCGCGAGCGTGTCCATGACGAAGCCGGGATTGATGCCCGTGCCGAGCAGCGTCGCGCCGCCGGCCTTCGCCTCCGCGTCGAGCTGCTTGGCGAGCTCCGGATGCCGGATCCACGGGAACGACAGCTCCTCGCACGTCGACACGACGTTCGCGCCATGGCGGACGCAGGCGAGGAGCTGTGGCAGGACGTCGGGCAAGTAGGAGCCGGTCGCGTGGAGCACGATGTCCGGCTTCGTTGCGGCGAGCGCCTCCCCGGCGACCGTGAGGATCGCCGGGTTCGCGCGGCCGTCAGCCGGCTTCGCCTCCAGCGCTTCGTAGAGCGGCTGGCCGGCTCGCTCCGGCGCGCTGTCGACGGCGCCGACGAGCTCGATGTCGTCGCGCTCCGCGGCGCAGCGGCCGATGCCCGCGCCGATAGCGCCGACGCCGAAGAGCAGCGCGCGAACAGGCTTGGTCATTCCACGTCCTCTCTGATGATGCTGGAGAGCAGGTCCTTCGCGTCGCCCTCTATCTTACCCTCTGGCTTCAGTTCGAGGCAGCGCCGCAGGCTCGCCTCGGCCTTCGCGTACAGCTCGTCCGGGTCGAGTGCCCCGGGCCGCTCGGCCACGCGCGCGATGCGGTGCGCAACGAACTCGTAGCACCAGCCAAGCGTGTAGTACAGCACGGCGTCCTCAGGCGCGGACTCCAACGCGCGCTCCAACTCCGAAAGGCCGTCCGCGTAGCGACCCTGCCGCGTGATCAGCGTCGAGCCGAGGTACGAGCGCGCGTCCGCGAAGTCCGGCGCTCGCTCGAGCGCGCGCCGCGCTTCGTCGAGCGCAGCAGGAATATCGCCCTGCTCGTGGAGGGCCATCGCCCGCTGGAGATGCTCGCGCGCTTCCCGAGGTACGGACTCGATATCAACCTCTATGGCAGCGCGTACCAGCGACCAGTGACCGGCGACCGGCTACGCCAGGTCCTCAACCAGCTTCAGCATGTCGGCGCGGTCGAAGGCGCGGAACGTCTGCGTGCGCACGTTGCCCTGACCGGCGACCGTCAGCGCGATGCGCGCCATCGTTTCGTCGTCCGGCGCGTCGGCGATCACGACGTAGTCGTACTGGCCCATGATCAGGTAGACCTCGCGCAGCTCCGCGCCCAGCGCGCTGAAGGTCGCCTCCGCGTTCTGGACCCGCTTAGCGAGGTCCTTCATGTTCCGGATTCCCTGGTCGGTGATGTTCGCCAGCGAGATGTAGGTAGGCATCGGTACCTCCCTCTTCAGGTCGCCCATGCGGTGTGGCCGCACGCCATGATACGCGCAGCGCGGGGTAGCGGGTCAAGACTTCATCCTTGTATCAACGCCGGCATTGACGTCTCTTGGGCCCAGACCGGGACGGCGTGGGGTTACGGCGCCAGCACCAGGCACTCGACCTCTTCGCCGGGCTCGATGGCGGGCACGTCCTCCGGTACCACGGCCAGCGCGTTCGCCAGCGCCATCGACGTGAGGATG